>CAYNDW010000195.1:9107-9704 GCA_964395375.1 uncultured Cytophagia bacterium | reverse complement strand
GCCGATGGTCACGCGCACCAATGCCGCATAAAGATAAGCTTTCGCCAGATTCTTCCGATCTTTCAGCGAACCCGCGGCGTCGAAGACTTTCAATCGCGCAATGGCCTCTTCCGAGGTGTAACGCGCTTCGGTAATGAAAGGCCACGCGACGTCGATAAATTCGTTGTTAAAATCGCCGACCGTGCCGCGATCCAATTGATTCCACGCATCGCGCGACCCGATCCATCCGCCTTCATCCGTGGCAGTGGTGTAGGGCGCGAGCACGTAACCAATGGCTCGTGTGGTCGTGGCCAATGCGCCACTGGTGATGGCATTAGCCGCAGCCGGGACGTCCAAATTTTCTTCCAAAACGTTGTTGGGGTTTTCGACTTCTAAGAGGCTATCGCAGCCGACACTGCCCAACACCAAAAGCAAGAACAGCATGCTCGTTAAAATGCTCAAATCGAAATTTGAGTTGAGTTTCATTTTCATAAAGCACTCTCCGTTTATTCGTAGCCCTGCCCCCTTGTGGGGCATTGAGGGCCACAAGACTATGTTGATTCAACAGCGGCCCACAAGGGGCCGAGACTACGGGATTCGTAGCCCTCCCCCCTTGTG
>CAYNDW010000195.1:0-9007 GCA_964395375.1 uncultured Cytophagia bacterium | reverse complement strand
GGGCATTGATGGAACAAGACCACGTTGATTCAACAGCGGCCCACAAGGGGCCGGGACTACGGGATTCGTAGCCCTCCCCCTTGTGGGGCATTGATGGAACAAGACCACGTTGATTCAACAGCGGCCCACAAGGGGCCGGGGCTACGGGATTAGAAGCTCGTCCGAATCGTGAAGACGAATTGGCGCGGAATGGGAAGTCCAAAAGCTTCCGTACCGTCCAAGAAGAGATCGTCGATACTTTCGCCGGAAACCGAGCCGCTCGATCCGCCGCGACCGATGGCGTTCAACTCGGGATCGATTCCGGAGTAACCCGAAATGAGCAACAGGTTGCGGGCCGCCACCGAGATCGACGCATTGCTCACGCCGAAGCGCGAAAAGACGCTGCGCGGCATATCGTACGTGAGGCTCACTTCGCGCCAGCGAATGAAATCGGCTTTTTCCACGGCATTCAAACCGTCAAAGGGTGAAAGGCCGGCATTGTTGCGCGCCCATTCATCCGCGGCCGTTAAGCGTTGCTCCGCGGTGCTCGCGGGATTAACCAACACGGCTTCCAATTCCGCGGCACGCAGCGTGTTTCTGCCAATGACCGCGTGGAAGCGCCGGAACTCGTCGGTGAGATTATGCACGTAGAAATTGCCGGCTTTATACTCGAACAAATTGGCAAAACGAAAACGCTTCATGAAACCGAGATTGAAACCGAACGCGCCTTGCCAATCGGGCGTGGGTTTGCCGAGATAGTTGTCGAGGATATCCGTGATCCCGTCGTGGTTATCATCGCCTTTCGACACCAGCGGGAAGAAGGTGCCGGGGTCGCGCGCCACGGCAAAGAAAGCGAGCAAGGCGTCGCGGGTTTCAGGTAGAAAATCGCGATTCAAATCAATCGCATATTCCGCCGAACCGTTCAGCTTCGCGCCGAAGAATGAGCCGGGCGCATAGCCTTCCGTCAAAAAGTTACGATACCGCGGATAAGAGCCGCCGGATTTTTGCGGCGGAGCGCCGCCCAAGTCCGTCACTTCTTGGCTGAGATACGCGCCATTAGCGAAAACTTCGAGCGAGAGGTTTTCTTTTTTCAACACGTGGAACGTGGCTTCGAGATCGATGCCGTTCGCTTTCAACTCGCCAATGTTGGAAAGCTGCGTGCGATAAAAACCGCCGGAGGGCGGAAACGCGCGGCGCACGAGCGCATCTTTCACGGTGCGGTCCCAATACGTAAACTCGAGGCCGAGACGATCATTCAAGAAACCGGCCTCAAAACCCGCTTCGTATTCGGTCGCTAATTCGGGTTTGAGGCCAAGATCGCCGAGGTTGTCGGGCGCCAAACCTGCGCCGTCGGCCGAAGTGAAAGCGCGGTAGGTCGTGAATTGATCAAACGCGCCGGGTTGCTGACCAGAACGGCCCACGGCGGCGCGCACGCGAAAGGTGGTAAGCAAGGACCCGCTCATGTTAAGCGCGGTTGATGGCACGAACGACAAGCTCAGTTTGGGATAAGCTTGCGTGCTGAAGTTGCTGCCGAAGGCGCTGTTCGCATCGAAGCGCACGCCGCCGGTCACATACAAATAATCTTTATAGCCGAGTTGTTCTTGGAAAAAGTATCCGGCTTGCACAATTTCTTGAAAGAACGAATCCGCGCTCTTCGAAGCGCCGCCTTCTAAATCCACGATTCCGGGCCCGGGAAAACCTGTGCCTTGACCGAAGGCATACGTTTCATTGGTGATGAAACCCTGCAAGCCGGCCACAAAGGCGGAGGATATGTTCGTCGTGAAATTGCGATTCCACGAGCCTTTCAAATCCACGGTCCATTCGGTGTGTTCGCGCTTGCCAATTTGCAAATCGCCGTCGACCAAAAACGTGGAGAAGCCGTCGACGTTCCACGCGAACGGATTAAGGTTCGAACTGCGCTGGCTCACATAATCGATGCCAACCGTGCCGTCGATGGAAATTTCTTTGGACATTTTATAGGTAGTGCCCAAACTCACGGTAGCGTGATCGGTATTGTCCTTCGTCTCTTGAAAGGAAGCTTCGCGCACCGTGGCAAACGCGGCCGTGCCTTGGGCATTGCCGTTCAGCCCCGCGGCATTAAGCGGAACCACGCGCTCGGGTTTGCCGAACATCGCGAGAGAAAGCACGCCATAAATGTTATTGTTGTTGTCGATGGCTTCTTGATTCACGCGGCTATAGCCGGAGGTCATGCGGATGTTGAGCTTGTTGGAGGGCACGATGTTGAGCGTAGCGGTGAATTGCGTGCGCGCCAGCTTGTCTTCACCCGGGCCGGGTTCCGCGCCGAGGAAGTCACTCGACGAGGGCGAATACGGCCCATTCGTGTTTTGATAACGGGCGCTCGCGAAATAAGTCACACCCGAGCCGCCGCCGGAAACGCCGAGCGAGTAGGTTTGGCCATAGCCGGTCGAAAACAAATTTTTCACGAAAGGCTTTTCGACGACTTGATAAAGCTGAAGGGTTTGATCGTTGAAAACCGTTTTCATGTTTGCAAGTTGCGCGTCGGTATGGGCAAAGCCGGCGTTGAGTTTATAAACATCAGGATAGTCAATGCCGGATTGTTCGATCTCGAGCGTAAAACGCGGCTTGCCGAATTGGCCCTGCTTGGTGAAAATTTGAATGATGCCGTTCGAAGCTTGCGTGCCGTAGAGCGTAGCCGCGGCCGCGCCTTTCAAAATTTCCACGCGCTCGATGGCGTTAGGGTTGATGTCATCAAGACGCGACGGAACGCCGCCACCGCCCGCGCCCACGCCGGCAAAACCGCCGGAGTTGTCCATGCGCACGCCGTCGATATAAACGATCGGCTCCAGTGATTGCGAGAGGCTGGAAGAACCGCGAATGCGGATGCGCGCGCCTTCGCCTACCACACCGCTGGAGGGCAAAACGCTAACGCCGGCCTCGCGTCCTTGCAGAACTTCGGAGAGCGTCGTAATTGGCGCATTTTCGAGTTGCGAAGAATTGACCGTGGCCACGGTGTTGCCCAACTTTCTTTTTTCGGAGGCGATGCCGGTGCCGGTGACCACGACTTCGTCAAGCTGCAGCGCGGTTTCGGAAAGTTCAAAATTCAACTCCGCGATGCCGCCGCCGGTGACGTTTACGACTTTGACCAGACTTTTGTAGCCGATGAACCGCGCGATAATCGAGCGCGAACCCGCCGGAACGTTCGCAACGGTAAATTCACCTTCCAAGTTCGTGGCCGCGCCCATATCCAGGCCTTGCACCAGCACGCTCGCGCCGGGCAATGGGTCGCCGGATTTCGCATCAACCACTTTGCCGGCAATCGTGCCGTTCTGCGCGAACGCGAGCAGAGGCAAGAGTACCAGCAGGCTCAACACCAAAAATTTGTTGCTGTGCTTCATAAAACTGCCCTCGCTTCTTGAGGCTCACGACGAGATTTCCGTCACTCACGAAAGTCGTCAGGCCGCCAGCCTCACGTTGATTTTTGCTCCCGTGACCAAGCTTCGCCGTGCTAGTTTAGCTCGCCGGGAAACGACTTATCCAACGACTATGTAAAGCGGATTGCTTTTGGAACAAGGCCTCCTTTCCTCCCGTGGGAGTTGGGTTGATGCCGAAGCTTAACCGTGATTAAAAAAGTTTGCAACAAACTTTATTTCGGCGTCGTCTCATACCATGCAAAAAGAGAACGCCCCGAATACCAAAACCGGTATCCTCCTCCTGAGGAAAAGTGCCTACTCCCTTCCTCGATACCTCAGAACGGGCAATCTCGAAATGCAAAGCGAGGCTATCGTATCGACCTGCACGTCATGCGATAGCCTTTATTTTTAGCGGGCAAAATTCCATCAAACACCAATACTCCTGCACGAGCATAAGTGTTTACGACGACGTTAATTTGCGAGCTACGTTATAATCACGAAAAAAATACGTTACACCAACTCTAACGACGAGCAATGCCGAAGGAAGGAAGAATACCGGGACCACGCATTTCGTTACGGACAAACGCAAGCATGCAACTGATCACAAGTATTAAACACCGGAGAGGAAAAGCTAAACTTGGATGGAAGAACAATCATTTGACGAACGCTCTCAAACGATATGCCAGGCTCGGCAGACAGGATAAATCTCATGTGATGATCTAAATAACAAAATTCTTGCAAGAAGTCAACCCCTAATTTTGAGGCAACGGGAGTGCAAGACCATGCCCTTACGCGGTGGAGAATTGCACAGGAGATATTTGCGCAGAAAACGACAAGCTCGAGTTGCATCTTATTGTAAGCGATATCGCATTTCAACGACTACTCAAAAAGCGCTTGGAGAACTCATGGCAAATTGGAATCCCCTCGCTCGCGTCGCGCGTTTGCGTGACGCAAAACCCTTGCGGAAGCCGGACCATGATCCGTTGCGCCGGATTCCGCCCGGGCAATATGGCACGACCAAATTTCCGGTGTTGACCTATGGCGAGACGCCGCACGTTAGCTTGCAAGAATGGCAACTGAAAGTGTGGGGGCTGGTGGAAAAACCGATAACGCTCTCCTGGGCAGAACTGCGTGCGCTTCCCACAATGGAAATTACTTGTGATCTCCATTGCGTCACGCGTTGGAGCCAGTTGGATATGAAATGGGAAGGCGTGCCTTTTAATGAGATTGCCAAGCTCGTTCTCCCCAAGCCCGAAGCGCGCTTTGTGATGCAACATTGCTGGGGCGGCTATACGACCAATCTTCCGCTCGATGAGCTTTATGAGGACGACGTATTACTTGCATACGGTTACGATGGCGCGCCGCTCGCGCGGGAGCACGGCGGGCCGCTGCGCATGCTCGTGCCAAAGTTATATTTGTGGAAGAGCGCGAAATGGCTCAACGGCTTGGAGTTTATGCCGAACGATAAGCCCGGTTTCTGGGAGAAGTACGGATATCATAATCACGGTGATCCGTGGACGGAAGAGCGTTTTGGTTGAGCCGCGTTTTTCGCTCTTGTGTAAGTTCGTTGCGGCTTGGTTTGAAAAGAATCGCAGATTAAGCGGGAAGGTAAAAATGAGTGCGCAGGTTTTTCAAAAATTACGCAGGCGGTTGCTCATCCTCTTGGCGCGGCGTTTATCCACGTGCAAAGAGGCGACAGGTCTGCTCTCACAAGGATTAGAGCGGCGACTGTCTTTGCGCCAACGCGCGTCCGTGCAATTACATTTATTGCTGTGCAGCTTGTGCCGGCGCTATGATCAACAATTGCACTTTCTAAAACGTGCCGCGGCACATTATGAGCAAGAGGCGCCGTTGCTTACGCAACCAGGCGTCGCGGCGCTTTCAGCAGAAGCGCGTGCGCGGATGAAGCGTTCCTTGCAAGCCGGCTCGCAAGGAGAATAGTTTCGGTTAGATATAGCGCGTATCCTCGGCCCGCTTCCACACGAGATCGAGCGTGCGTTGCAGCGACTCTTCCATGCCTGCGGCCAGTTTCTCGCGGAGCGTTTCTTTGGGCTTGTAGGTGATTTCGTAAATTTCGCAGGCCTCGTTAGCGGCAAAGAGGTAATCATCGCTCGAAGTCAGCTCATCGACCAGTTTCAAATCCAGCGCGCGCTTGCCATACCAATACTCACCCGTGGTCACGGCTGCAAGCTCGACTTGTGGACGGTGCTCTTGCAAAAAGTCTTTGAAGCTGGTATGCACTTCTTCCATTTGCTCCAAAAATTTTTGCCGCCCTTTTTCCGTGTTCTCGCCAAACACCGAGAGCGTGCGCTTAAATTCCCCGGCCGTGATTTCTTCGTAATCAATATCTTGTTTTTTGAGCAGGCGGTTGAAGTTTGGCACTTGCGAGATGACGCCGATCGAGCCGACAATCGCAAACGGCGCGGCGAGAATGCGATCGCCGACACACGCCATCAAATAACCGCCGCTCGCCGCCACTTTATCCACAACGATGGTTAAAGGAATCTGCTTGCGTTTGAAGCGCTGCAGTTGCGACGCCGCCAAACCATAAGCATGCACCAATCCACCCGAGCTTTCTAGGCGCACGACGACTTCATCCGTTGCTTTGGCCACGGTCAAGATCGCGGTTACTTCTTCGCGCAACGAAGCCACGGCAGAGGCTTTGATATCGCCGCGAAAATTGAGCACGAACATCTTTTTCTTCTCCGGCGCCGCCCCGGTCTTTGACTGCTTTTTCTCTTCCTTCCACTGCTGCTTCTTCTCTTTGATAATCTGTTTGCGCTCGAAGACGGTCGTCATTTCCTCGCGCAAGGCATCGTGCAAATACTCGTAATGGCGATTGAGCTTCTTGACCGTAATTTTTTCGCGGCTCATCTCGCGCTCGTGTTGCACTGCGGCGAAAATGCCGCGCACGATGAATACAATCGCGAGCACGAGGGTAACGGTTTTGGCTAAAAACAGACCATAGTCTTTCAAAAATTCCATGACGCTTTTCCGGTCTTCCTTAACGATTTAATGATTTTAATCGCGCGCCAGCTTCAGAGAACCGGCGTGCGCTTTGAGCAAGTTTAAGTCCGGTTTCCGCGATGAAAGTATCGGAAGCGGAGTGTATCGCCAGCGTTTCGGCATAATGCATAATTTCCTTTAGACTCTCCCCCCTCTCGTTGGTCGAAAAAAATTCTCGCGCACGCGCCGCTTGGGCCTCTTTGCGGTCGGTAATATCGCGGACAATAGTTCGCATCGCCACGGGGAGGTGGTTCTTATCTAGAACAAAAGAAGTCTGCGTTTCCGCGGGAAAGACGCTCCCGTCTTTTCGGCGCATCAAAAACTCATAAAGGTCGGTTCGGCCCGAGCGCACATATTCCACCTTTTGCTCCAGGCTTTTGGCCACGTATCCGGTGATAATGCCAACGGCGCGCTCAAATTCCTCGCCTTCAAACATCTGTGCGAGCGCAATCCCGGAGGAAAAATCCTCTTCCGCGTATCCGAACAGAATATAAGCCATGCGATTCATATAGGTGAGGCGGCGAGAAAGAAGATCGACTTCCAAGAGCGCATCCGGCAGGTAATAGAGAAAATCATTGAACTCATTGCGCAACCCTTGCAAGTCTTTGAGGAGTTGTTCGATTGTTTTATCCATATCCCGCAACAAGAATCATGAAAAATATTTTTTGTGGACAGCAACGTAACAATACCCGACTACGATTACAAGGCTTTTTTCCGGAAGACTTGCGCGCGCTTAAAGCAAAAATCCCGTTTCACGAGCGCTCGGCGTTCGCATTGAAACGGGATGGGATTCCGCAATGAAAGCCGCAACTTTAAGGCATTCCGGCTCTGTCTCAAAGTGCAAACCGGCTGAGATTATCGCGCTCATCTTCAATGGCAAGCAGCCGCCAAGATTTTTGATGATGGTCCAATTCTAGCTGCATGCTCCTCCACGCGAGCACTTTCACTTTCATGGTTTCAAATTGACGGCCCCTGATCTTTTGTTTTCGCATCTTTTCCACCCGTGCGATGGTGTAACTCTTTCCTTTCCACGTTACCAAGACAGGTACGACTCGTCCTTTGTTCGTTTGCGCCTGCACTTGCACCGACTCGTCGATTTTTCTCATCGTCCACTCCTTAGGTGTTTTTATGAACACATTTTTGACAGGCCATTATAGTGAACGAATGACGACAATGCAAGCACGAATTTGTATTTTTGGATAATCTTTGATCCCCTTTGTGAAATTTTCAATTTCTTTCACAAGATTCTTACTTTTGTGTCGCTTGGAGGCGCTTCTCCCAATGCCGCATTTTTTTAAGAAAAAAAAATCTGACCAACATGAGCGATGGTCTATAACGAACATAAAATCCTTCACCGTTTTTACGAACCAGCATGCTGGTTTCACGCCATACGAATGCAGAACAACATATGGGGCATGGTTTCCACGAGCGGGAAAAACTTGAATTTGACTTTCAAACAAAAACTGTTTATGTTAGCCGCACCTGTGCAATATCCCAACATGCCTCTACGTACGCGCGACATCTTTGATCCAGCACCATGCTCAAGAGGCCGTGCTGGCGTTTGATAACCTCCCGGCGGGATTAACTCTTGCCGGTTTTGGGAGTAGGGAGGCTTATGAACCAGTTTATGATTCATCCAGACACACACGTTGGCCCGCTGCATGTTCTTGTGGCAGACCTGCAACGCTCGTTGCATTTTTACGGCGAGCTACTCGGCCTCAAAACCATGCAAAGTGAAAATGACTTTGCTTGTTTGAGCGCCGACGGGAAAAGGCCCATGCTCGCGCTCACCGCTTCGCCGCGAATTAAACCGCGCCCGACTCATGCCCTAGGGCTTTATCATTTTGCGATTTTGGTGCCAAGCCGGATTGCACTCGCACGCTCTCTGCATCGGCTGCTTGAAATGATTTACCCGTTACAGGGCGCTTCCGACCATCTCGTAAGCGAAGCGCTTTATTTGGCCGACCCGGACGGCAACGGCATTGAGATCTACGCTGATCGCCCGCGCGAAGAATGGCTCTGGCACAAGCGCCAAGTGCAGATGGAAACCCACCCGCTGGATTTGGATTTTTTATTGGCGGAACTAGGCCACGGTAAAGTCACATGGAACGGCCTTGATCCGGAAACGAAAATCGGGCACGTGCATTTGCAAGTTGCCGATCTTTATGAGGTGGAGCAATTTTATCGACAGCTTTTGGGCTTCGAGGTGACGACGCGTTATGGCAGCGGCGCCGTGTTTCTATCCGCCGGCGGATATCATCATCATATCGGATTGAATAATTGGTCGGGCACCAACGGCCACCACGTTACACTTGATGAAGTCGCGGGCATGAGTTACTTCGTGCTCAGTGTGCCGGATGAAAAAGAGTTGGCCCGACTGGCGGAACATTTGCGCGCACTGCGCTGCGCGTTTAAAGACGCGCCCGGCCAAATTAGCCTGACCGACCCGGCCGGCAACAATCTCCTCATTCTCGCCGGCGAAGCCGCACCGCATGATTTGCAAATGCGCGACCCGGTCCTGCGCGCTTCTCACAAATAAATCACGGCCGCATGCTTGAACTCTCGGATGAACTTTTGAGCAAAATCGTGCGCGAAGCGATTTTCGAACTTGGCCCACAAGCGGAGCCAGC
>CAYNDW010000194.1:5300-9735 GCA_964395375.1 uncultured Cytophagia bacterium | reverse complement strand
ATGCGTTGCGGCCAGCGCGGAGAAATAGCCGCCATATGAAAATCCACCCATGCCCACGCGCTCCAAATCGACGTAGCCTTGCTGCGCGAGAAAGTCGAGGCCGTCGAGCACGTCTTCAAATTCTTTGCCGCCGAGGTCTTTGTGATCCGCCTTTGCGTACGCCACGCCGCGCCCGGTGCTGCCGCGATAATTCGGGCTGAAGACAACATAGCCGCGTGCCGCGAGCAACTCGCTCCACGTTACATAGTTCGTGGTCCAGCCTTCAACATATGCGCTCTCCGGCCCACCGTGAATCTGCACGAGGCACGGATATTTTTTTCCGGCTTGATAGTCGTGCGGCAGCATGAGCAACCCGGTGATCTCCAAACCGTCCTTCGCTTTCCATGAAATCTCTTTCGCGCCGGAAAATTTGATTTGATCAAGCTCCGCATTCGTGTTCGTGAGGCGCGTCACTTTCTTCGTCGCCACATTTCCCACAAAAGCTTCGCTGGTGTGATTAAAAGCGCTCATGGTCAACGCGAAAGTTTTGCCGTCCGCAGTCGTGCTCACGTTGGCAAAGGCATAACCGGAAGCGATAACGGCCTTGCGCGCGCCACCGCTTGCGGGCATCGTGTTCAACGCCGTATGGCTGCGTTCGGTCGCGGTGAAAACCAGCGTCGCGTTGTCAAGCCAATCGACCCAGAGCACCGTGCCTTCATAATTCTCGGAAAGATTTTTTGCCGCGCCGCCGCTTGCGGGAACGACGAAGATGCTGCCCGCTGCAGGATCGTTTTCATCCACACCCGCATTGAAGGCAATCGTCTTGCCCTCGGGCGACCACGCGAGGTTGCCGAGCTTGCCTTTGGTATCGGTTAAAATTTTTGGCGTGCCGCCCTCGCGGCTGACAACGGAAATCTGTTTGAACATGTACGAGTCATCCGTGCGCGGCGTGGCGCTGGCTTGAAACACCACCTGGCTCGCATCGGGCGACCAATCGAAATCCCAAACCGAGCAATCGCCGCTAATCACTTTGCCTTCGCTGCTGCCCACGGCTTGCACATAAAGCCGGTGCTGCTTGAAAGTTTTATCAACCGTGTTGATATCGTTGCCGAGCTTTGCGGCTTTCTTGTCTGCATCACTCTGCGCCTCGGTCATCGCATAGGCGAGCCACTTGCCGTCGGGCGAGAGCAGATATTGCCGCACGCCATTGCTGCTCTTCGAAACTTGCTCGGCCTCGCCGCCATCCACGGGAATGCGATACACTTCATTGTGCTCGTCGCTCTCTTTGCGCCGCGCGGTGAAGTAAATCCACTTCCCTTCGGGCGACCATTGTGGCGAGCTGACGCCATTCGGTTTGAAAATGAATTGTTTCGCCGCGCCGCCAAGCGCGGGCATGACAAATAATTCCGTGAACGGCCCGCCGGTTTCTTCGTCGCTCCCGCGCGGCGTGCGGAGAATGTAGGCAATGTTTTTTCCGGCGGGGTCAATAATTACCGCAGTTATACTTTTGAGAGAGACGACCATTTCGGGGGTGAGGGTTGATTGCTGTGCGTGCGCGACGACGACGATGAGGAGCAACAATTTTGTCGAAAAAACGCTTTTGAACATACGATTACGCGGCATAAAATTTCTCCTTATACGGTTTTGCTGAGTTGATCAACTCTCTTCAAAAGCGAAGGGATGCGATGTTGCCCGTGCATTTGCGGGACTAGAGCTTTTGCTTCCGCTTCATCAAGACCGATGGCGGTTACATACAATGCGCGTGTGCTGCCGCCGCGATAAACTTCCGTCTCTTGCGGTGTATCTTGAAATCGCGTCTTGGCGACGCCGATGATGGGAACGCGGCCTTGCAGCGCTTCATACAGATGTTTGCCCAAACCGGCTTTGCGCTCATTGCCAAGATAGACATAACCATCAATGACGATGCACTCCGGCAATTGCGCAAGCTGTTTTAAAAGCTCCAAAAGGCAAGGCAACTCCCGTTTGTAAAACCGGCCAGGCTCATACTCTGCAACGGATGCAATCGGAGTGATTATTTCCGTGCTGGGCGCGGGGTCATTCCAGTGTTGGAAGAGGACGCCTGCGGCAATGGCTTTGTCCTCGCGATAATCGACGTCTGTGGCAAGAATCATTTTCTCAGTATTCGTTTCATGGACCTTAGCGTTTGCGCCAGCCTTCATCGAAGCATGCACGAATCACGGGATCCTCCGACGACTGAGGTAGCCAACCTTTTTCGGCTTTCCTAGTTAATAAAGCCCAAACGGCTTCACAGGAATCTGGGTAAAGGGGAAAGTGCGAAAACCAATTAAACTCGATGCGCTCATGTATTCGTTCAAAGTGAATGCTGACTCCCCAACCACGTTCCCTCGTATGCGCTCGAATTTCACGAACAAGCGCGCTCCGGGCAAGGGCTTCGATATTCCCGCTAGCTTCCGCCTCGGCAAGCAATACCCACCAAACTTGTAACGTGGAAACCCGCTTGCCGAGATGTGAAGCCAGTTGACCGAAAGTCATCGTGGGATTATCTAAAGCGAATGCGGTGACAGTGTCGTATTCAATAAGCTTTAAACCGCGATACACTGGCTCATACAAGTCCGAGTACGGAAACTCCTGAACGATGTCAAAAATACGTTTGGCGAGATCGACAACAATGCCGTCTTGGTCGCAGAGCAGTTTTTCGAGTGCTGCGCGCTGGGAAGCAAAAGCGACTTGCACCGGCAGCGCTATCTCTCGAAAACCCTTTTCAGCATTTGCTCTGGCATCGTGCGAGTGATCGGAGGCGCAATTCGGGGTATGATGGTGCTTTATCTCCTCCGTAAATTGGCCGGGAAGTCGTGCAGCGCTTTCGGCTATCACTTCCACCAATCCTAAAATATTCGGTCTATCCGCCGTTGCCTGGTTTGCGGCGAGTAGAATAAGTGCTTCAACCGCAGGCGCCGTGGCCGAATAGATGTCGCCTTGATGATAGATTGTAAAAAACAGGTGATCCAGGGCGTTCTCGCGAATCGAAGCCCTAGCCGATTTCAAGGCCTCAAGGGTCTTGGCGATGTCATTTGCCGTACCGTAAGCGTGATTATATGCGGACCACTCAACCGGTTGCGGAAGCATGCTCATGGGCTCTTCTGAAGATAAAAGTGATAGGGACAAAACTTTTCAATCCGTTATCGTCTCGGGCTTCTTGTTGAGCAAACCCGAAAGCTCGAGCAAGCGCTGCGACCATTGCGCGCAGGCGAGATTAATGTCGGCGCGCCAGCTTTCATCGCTTTTGCGCTGCGCATAAGACTCTTGCCATTCCGTCAAATCATTTTGCAAATCTTGTAGCGCAACGGCGGTTTCATATTCCGCTTCCGGCGCGGCCCATCCCGCAAAGAGACGGCACTCTTGCGCGAGATCATAAACCGTGCGATCAAATTCCTGCAAAGCAATAAAACGACCCAAACGCTTGAGGCTCGAAGCCAGATTGCCCAGCCGTCGCGGCGTGGTATCGCGGAGATAGCGTTTTTGCAAAACTGCTTCATCAATCATGGTTGCTCCAATAGTTTGCGCGTAATGCTTTCTACGCGCGCGCGGATGCTCTTATCCAAGATCGTCATCGACGGATTGTTTTGATGCGGACGAATGTTGATTAAAGAGTCAAAATCAACCTGTCGTTTAGCCGGAATCCAATCCGCGCCCTAGATGTTTTCCTGCGCGCTGCCGGCTTCCAGCAACACCTCTTCGCAATCGGCGTGCATGCTCCCGCCGCCGGCAAGAATTTCTTGCTCAATATCGACGGCCAATTTGATGAACTCGTCGAAGGCGTGCAACATGTCGCTGATCAACTCCGGCGTGGCCGGTTTACGGATGAGATGAATTGTCGCCATGACACGGAACCGTTGGAGTTTAAACAGAAGTTTTTGTTGTCATTCAGGAGGAATCTTTTTATGTGCTGGAAATGCTGTTTAGTGCTTAAAAAGATTCCTCCTGAATGACAAACAAACAGGATGCAAAATGTAACCTATTATGTGCTCGGACTATTAACGTCGTAGTCGTTACACCGTCACTTCGTGCAGACTGGAAGTTTGCGTTACCTCTACGGCTTCAACCCCTCCGGCAAGCCGTTGGGAAACTCTTCTTGAATCGCTTCTTGAATGCGCGCGATGCGGTTTTCGGGATCGGGGTGCGTGCTGAAAAATTCCGGACGGCCGCCTCCGCCGCCCGAAGCTTCTTCCAAAATCTTCATCACGCCGATGAGCGCATTGGGATCGTAGCCCGCTTCGGCCATAAAGCGCACGCCGAGACGATCGGATTGCAATTCATCCTCGCGGCCGTATTTCATATTGACGAGGTTGCCGATCATCATTGCAATCATCGCCGTGTTCCGGCTGCCGGGGTTGTTGGGATCGTAAGTCGCCATGACCACCGCACCGCTCAAGCCTTGCGTGAGTTCCTGCTGCGCGATGCGTTGCGCGCCGTG
>CAYNDW010000194.1:0-5290 GCA_964395375.1 uncultured Cytophagia bacterium | reverse complement strand
GCGCGACCACGTGGCCGATCTCATGTCCGAGCACGCCCGCGAGTTGCCCCTCCGTTTGCAGGCGAGAGTATAAAGCCGCGGTGATGAAAGCCTGCCCGCCGGGAAGCGCGAACGCGTTCACAGTTTGCGGATCGGCGAGCAAATGAAACTCGAACGGATACGCGGTTTGCGCCGCGGCGGTATTGCGCACCAAACTTGTGCCGACGCGATCGACCGTGGCTTGCGCTTGTTCATCGGGATGCAAGCCGCCGTATTGTTGCGCCATCTCCGGCGCCGCTTGCAATCCGAGCGCAATTTCCTGGTCTTCGGTAATGCTCACGTGCTGTTTCTCGCCGGTGACGGGATTATAAACGCTGGAACGAAAATATGAGAAGAGCGCGAAACCGGCCATGACCAAGCCGATCAGCAAGCGCCCTTTGGCGAAACCGCCGCTCGCGCGCCCCGCCGCCGGAAACGCGCGCTGACCGAAATTTCCGTACATGAGGTGCTCCTGTGTTGATTGTCAATGTTGAGGGCAAGAGGGCGAAGTGCTGAGGGCAGAGAGCATAGAGAGAAGAGCATAGAGCTGAGGGAGAAGAGCAAGCCGCATGTGTGTTTCGCGCTTGGCTCTAAGCCCTCAGCGCTCCGCCCTCTGCCCCCTACGCCGTCTCCGGCTCAAACTTCTCCACTTCCAGCGCTTCGTAGATTCCGCCTGCGAGCGCGCCAAACGCAACATGGCTCACCACCATGATCCAACTGCGCATGGGGAAGAACCACGGAATGAAAAACGTGAACGTGTAAAAGTTGATGCAATAGAGCGCGAGGCCGAACACCGCGCCGCCGAGGATGCCGATGAGCATGCCCCAGCGATGCAGCACGAATGCGATGAGCGAGGCAAATGCGATGGAAAGAGGAAAGTGTACAAGCAATGCAGAGAGAAAAATTTTGAGATCGAAAGTTGCGGGCGGCGGCAACACTCCTTTGCCCAGCAGGACCGAAGCCGCGAGGCGCACGATGATCCACGGACTGCCAAGGTAGATTTGCGTGAGCAGCATGTTGAGGAGCAGAAACGCGAGGCCGCTCGCCGCGCCGGCCCACAGCGCCGCGCGCCAATCCACCACCTGCCGCATTTTGATTTTGGTTGAGCTCATCCAACCCTCCGTTAGAGTTGTTGCAGCATGAAAGGGCGAGGCGCTTGCCTCGCCCTTTTCCAATTAGTCCTTGAGCACGAAGGTGATTTTCATCACCACGCGATACTCATTGATCTTGCCGTTATCGATGACCACTTTCTGATCCTTGATCCACGCGCCCTTGACGTTTTGCAGCGTCTTGTTGGCGCGCTCGATACCGAGGTGAATGGCTTCCTCAAAACTCTTGGTTGAGGAAGCAGTGATTTCCGTGACTCGTGCGACCGACATGGGGTTTCCTTTCAATGAATGTGGTGAGGCCTTGGCGGATCACGTTGCCGCTCACTTGAATTTTGAGACGGCGCGATCGAAGGCGCCTCGAATTTCCGTCCAGCTTTTTTCCGCGCCGGCTTTGATTTCTTCCCACGCTTCATCGCCCGCTTCCTGCAAGGATTGCAGCTTGGTTTGCGCCGCGGCTTTTTTCTCGCGCAGTTCGGTGATCTGTTCTTGCAGCTCGACCTTGGCCTCGGCTTTGGCGTCCTCCGCCTTGAGCTTCAACGCGTCTAATTCGTCGTCCCACTTTTGCAGTTGTAGGGCGAGTTTGTCGAGATAAGATTGTTTGTCTTCCATTGCTTCCTCACTCTTTGGGGTTAGATAAAGATGGTGAATTGCGAAATCTTAAGCCTGCAAAGGAATGTCTTCAAAAATTTTTTCTAAGGATAATTCAAAGCCCGGCAGCAAATCCGGCGCGGCGAGCTTCTTGCGCTCGCGGCGGATGCCGGAGCTGGTGCATATGAGAGCTTCGCGTTTAACGCACATGATCAACCACACCACTTGCGTGCCTTGTTCGAGATAGGCATCGACTTTATCCATCACCTCGGAAAAGTTGTCTTCGGGAGAGATGATTTCGACCGCCAAATCCGGCGCGAGCGCGGGGAAATGCCGCAGATCTTTTGGCAGGCGCTCTTTCTTTAGGAAGACGAGATCGGGAATGCGCGATTCGCGCAGGCGCTCGGGCCATATACGAAAGTTGGTTTCGGTCATTGCATAGCCGACCGGATTTTGCCGCAAATAGTTTTTGAACTCTGCGGCAAAGTTGAGTTGCACCATGCCATGTTCTAGATTCGGCATTTTGAACACCACCTTTCCGTCATAAAGTTCTGCCGAGGCGGGCAGCGAGGCACGCTCTAACTCATCCACCGTGACGTCGGTGCGTCCTTCAAGTGAAAGACTTTTTTTGAAAGCCGCTCTTCCCGGATAAGTTGGGACAGTCATAGGCGGCGCTTCCATTGTGAGGGTTTCTGCCATTCGAGGCTCCTAAATATTGCTTGAGAGAATCGCTGCGACGGTCATTTTTTCTTTCGGTTCGGCCGGCTTACACTCGTGCTTTCCGTCTTGTTGGGAGGCGCGAGCATTTCCAATTTGCTGCCGTATTGTTTGATCACTTCATTGCGCAGCGCTTCGAGCGATTCTTTCGGCACGCCAAAGGCGGAGGCGAAGTAATCCCATTCGCGCAAACGGATCACGTCGCGCTCGAATTTGCCCGCGCACGACTCGCACATGGACATGTCGTCCACCGGGCCGTAAGCATCGCATGCTTGACACTTTCCTTACATAGCCCGACCAATAATCTTCAGCGTGCATTTCCGTTTCCTCCGTCCTCCAAAATAAGCGCGCTACCATCCATTAGGCTCTCACGGCATTCTTCCAAAGTACGGCCTTGCCCGTTCGCTCCAGGAACCTCAGGACAATAGGCGATGTACCATTCGTCATCGCGTTCGATGATCGCGGTAAATTCATTGCGCATAGCTCACCTCGCAATAACAGTTTTCACTTCAGACGACGGCATTTAGGCCCAATTGTTTTCTGATCAGCTCGCACAAACCGTCTTTAATCTCGGCGTGGCGCGGCACCGGCGCGCTTTTCCCATTTCTGGGGTTGGCGTAAATGTCATGATTGCCGCCATGCCGTTTGAGATAACAACCATAGCGCACCAGTTCTCGAATGAATTCCCGCCGCTTCACACCGTCACTTCCAATTCTTTTGTCTGAAGCCCAAGATGATTAGGCTGCTCATCCTCTTCTCTCATGAGTTGATAAGCTTCGCGGATGTTTTCTTCCAGTTCTTGCAGTGTTTCGCCCTGGCTAAATACGCCCGGCACTTCTTTGAGCTTGCCGACGTACCAGCCCTCGTCCAGCCAGTACTCAAGGGTAAATTGTCTAGTCATCGTTCAATTCTCCAATTGGAGGAGCAGTTCGCGATTCCTCGCCACCGACTCCTGCACTATCTTCCGAAATGCAGCATCGACCTCGTCCAGGCTCGAGGTGCGCGCAATCTGGTCCAATCTGTCGGCGAGAAATCGCTTCACGCTCAGGCCATGTTCGTTGGCCAAGTTCGAGAATGTCGCGGCGGCCGTTTCTGACAAAGGAATTTGCAAGGTTATCATAAAGACCTCTTGTTATTCACTAACCGTAGGAGTTCACCAAGCAACACTCCATCAATCCAAAACTCCACTACTCCTTCCGCCGATACGCCGCCATCTTTTCCTGCATGTACGCCGCGAGCTTGTCGCTCGCCACGCGCTCTTGCACGAGCGTGTCGCGGTCGCGCACGGTCACGGTTTGGTCCTCGATAGTTTGTCCGTCGATGGTGATGCCGAACGGCGTGCCGGCCTCGTCCATGCGGCGATAGCGCCGGCCAATCGCGCCGCCGTCGTCATAGAACAGATTGAAATGCTTTTTGAGACTATGATAAATTTTCTCCGCGGCTTCGGGCATGCCGCCTTTTTTCACGAGCGGAAAGATGCCCGCTTTGATCGGCGCAATGCGCGGCGAAAGGTGCAACACCGTGCGCGCTTCGCCTTCCACCACGTCTTCGTCATACGCATCGACCAGAGTCGTGAGCAGTGTGCGGTCGCAGCCCGCGGAAGTCTCGACGATGTAGGGCACAAACTTTTCGCGCGTTTGATCATCGAAGTAGCTCAAGTCTTTGCCGCTGAACTCTTGATGCTTGGAAAGATCGTAGTTCGTGCGGTTGTGAATGCCTTCGAGTTCCTTCCAACCAAAGGGAAATTCGTATTCGATGTCGAACGCCGCGGCCGCATAAAACGCGCGCTCTTCCGGCGTATGTTCGTGAAAGTGCAGCTTCGACTTGCGAATGCCAAGCTCGTCGTACCAAGCGATGCGTTGCTCTTTCCAATACTCGAACCAGTGCATGTCCGTGCCCGGCTTCACGAAGAACTGCATCTCCATTTGCTCGAACTCGCGCGTGCGGAACGTGAAGTTGCCCGGCGTGATCTCGTTGCGGAACGCTTTGCCGATTTGCGCGATGCCGAACGGAATCTTCTGCCGCGCGGCTTGCATGACGTTGTAGACGTTCACGTAAATGCCCTGCGCGGTTTCGGGCCGCAGGTAAACCACGTTGGCCGCTTCTTCCACCGGGCCCATGAAGGTCTTGAACATGAGATTGAAATTTCGCGCGTCCGTGAGCGCGTCTTTGCTGCCGCAGTGCGGGCATTGCTTGGGCTTGTCGGGATTCAGCGCGTCCGCGCGAAAGCGTTTTTTGCAGACCGTGCAATCCACCATCGGGTCCGTAAAATTCGCCACGTGTCCGCTCGCTTCCCACACGCGCGGGTGCATGAGAATCGAAGCGTCGAGGCCCTCGATGTCGTCGCGCGTTTGCACCATCGCCTTCCACCAAAAATCTTTTAGGTTGCGTTTCAGCTCGACGCCGAGCGGGCCGTAATCATAGCAACTGTTCAAGCCGCCGTAAATTTCGCTCGATTGAAAAATGAAGCCGCGCCGCTTGCACAGCGACACGAGTTTATCCATGAGGTTTTTGATTTCGGGCATGAGGGGCTCCTATAAGTAAAACACAAATTCCGGAACAATCTATTTTTCTGGGTTAAATATCGGCAGGCCTTCGGCAATTGCGGCATTACAAAGCTTCTCATCAGAACAAACAAAAGTCGGTTCCAGTGCTTTATTTTCCAAAGCCGTTGCCAATTGGATGCTGTCAGCCGAACGCAAGTTGCGGCGTATTATAAGTTGACCGGCCCGTATTCTTATCGTGTCGTCCAAATCAACTACGAGATACTTGTCCTGATAGTCAAGAATAAATTGGTTGATCGAGTAATGCCTCAGTTATTGGTGGAAAACGTAGCGCAGACATCTTGTCTGCAGGCA
>CAYNDW010000193.1:0-9737 GCA_964395375.1 uncultured Cytophagia bacterium | reverse complement strand
AACCAGTGCGGGAAAATGTTCGACAATCTCCGCCTGCGTGACGAGTTGCAGATCGCGATTTTCCTTGAGGTAATAAACCACGCGCGAAACCGTGAGCGGTTCGAGCGCCGCGCCAAACCGGCTTTTGCTCGTGCGCGAGCCTTTGGCGACGACTTTCAAAAATCCCAGCTCGCGCGTAAACAATGTTACGAGCTTGCTGGTTTCGCCCATTTTCATGGAGCGGACAATGATGCCTTCGGCTTTGACGATCGACATGAAGGAGCCATTGGAGTGATGGATTGATGGAGTATTGGATTGATGGAGTTTGAAAACGCTCCGCTCTTTTCAACGCGCTCTAGCCAGAAGTAATGGCTTGCTCGATTAGCGTTTAGAAAACGTCTTCGTCTTTCATCTCAGCCATGATCTTCTTCATCCTCGCATCCTCTTCGGCTTGTTCTCTGCGCAAGATCGTCAGCGAGACCGGGCTGGGCGAGGCGTATCGTTTGACGTTCTCTGGGAAAACCATGTGGCCGGCGGCTTCGTCTTCCCGCCAACACAAGTTGTTGCCGGTTTCGCACCACGGGCGCTGGAAACAACCAGGGCAATACTCCGTGCAGCCGTCGAGATGCCATGTGCCGCCGTGGAGCAATTCGATTTCTTCCGCAAGCGCTTCCAACAAATGCTCGTAAGCCAGTCGCGGCGGAACTTCGGCATTAAGATCCACGGAAATATGAAACTCCGCCAATTCATCAAGAAAAGGTTATTGCGATGGCAATAAATTCCGAACACTTCTCTCGGGGAAGTTCGGTGCTTCAGTGGAAATCTTTTCATGGTGATGGCGCAATTAGGCGTCTTTTGTTTTCGCCAAGCCATTCGCCAACTGAATCAACTCCGCAATCGCCAACGTTTCCGGCCTTCTTTGCAAATCAATGAAAGCGAGCGGAGTTTCCGTATTCAAAAAATTGCTCAAGCTGCGCCGCAAGGTTTTGCGGCGCTGGCCGAAAATCGCTTTCACCATCGCGACATAAAAGTCATCGTCGACGATGGGCAAGGGCGGCGCTTGAAATTGCCAGCGCACCACCGCGGATTCCACCTCCGGCTTGGGGCGAAACACATGCGGCGAAATCGTGAAGAGCAGTTCCGCGTGCGCGAACGTTTGGCTCATGATGGAGAGAATGCCGTACTCTTTTCCACCCGGCGTTGCAACGATGCGCTCCGCGACTTCGCGCTGCACCGTGAGCAGCATGTCGCGCAGCAGCGCTCTCTGCGCAAAGGCCGTGAACACGAGATGGCTGGTGATATGATAGGGAATATTGCCCACGAGCCGCAGCTTGTGTTCGCCGGCGAAGCCGTTTAAGGCGACTTCACGAAAATCTTGATTGAGCAGCTTGAAATTGGGATACGCAGCGAAGCGCTCTTGCAGAAGCGGAATGAGGCGTTGATCGATTTCAACGGCGAGGCAGTGGCTTCCGGCTTCGAGCAAATGTTTGGTGAGCGCGCCCATGCCCGGTCCGATTTCAACAAAGTGGTCTTCAGGCTTCGGATCAATCGCGCGCACGATTTTGCGCAGCACGTTTTCATCGAGCAGAAAATTCTGCCCCAAGGATTTGCGCGGCTGGAAATCGTTCGGCCAGTTCACGATGGCAATCCGGTATGCTTGGAGGTAAAAAACGTTTTCATAATTCTCGCGCGACGAGGTGGTTTTCAACTCCGTTAGGAGTGCAATGTTTATAGTAGAGCTCGCAGCGACATTCTCAAACTCCGCTAGGAGTGGCATGTTTGATTTCACAACCAAAGTCGGGCCAATTCAACAAAGTCTACATGCCACTCCTACGGAGTTCAAAAACATCTACGAGCCTCGCTGTCTATAAACATTTCACTCCTAACGGAGTTGTGTGGAGCACGTCATTAATTTCGACGAAATGGCAACCAACCTGCAAAATTCAGGGAGTAAGATTGTGCCGTGACATTTATGTCGCGCATCCTGTTGCTTTGCTGCGGAATTTCGCCGAATAACTTTTTACTGTTTATCAGAATAAGCCACGGCCAAGCCGTGGCCGAATTTTTTGAGGGCTTGCGCTTCAAAGCGCCTCCGGCCTTTTCTTGGAAGACTACTGTTGCAACTCCCGCAGGGCTTTGTCTAATCTCTCCAAACCTTCCGCCACCATCGGCGTTTCTCCGCCCACGGCAACGCGGAAGTGTTGCGGCATTTCGAAAAATTTTCCGGGCACGATCGTGGTTTCATACTTCTCGCGCAGCAGGGCGCAGAGCGTTGCAACGTTGCCATGCGGAAGTTTGGGAAAAGCGATGGTGCCGAACTCCGGCTTGCGGCATGGCAACGCCGCGTGTTTATCCAGAAAACGATGCAGCAGCGCTAGATTATTTTGCAGCAACGCCTTCGATGAGGCCGCCACGCGCGCGAGGTGCTGGAATGCAATTACGCTCAACAATTCCGCGGGGTGCGCGGGGATCACGCCGAAGAGATCATTCAACCGCCACATCTGGCGCGCCAACTCCGGCGCGGCCAACACCCAACCGCAGCGCAATCCGTTCAAGCCATATGCTTTGGTCAAACTGCTCGTCACCATAAACTCCTTGCCGAGATGAATGGCGGAAGGCGGACGTTGCTCGAACATCGCTTCGAGATAAACTTCATCCACAAGCACGCGTGCGCCCACGCTGCGCGCCATTGCGCCGACTTGCGCGAGCGCGGCATTATCCACAAACGCGCCGCTCGGGTTGTGCAAATTCGCCAGCACGATCAAGCGCGTGTGTGGCGTGAGCACACGCTCGACCTCAAGCGGGTCAAGGCGAAAGCCGTCTTCCGCGCGGCGCGCGAAGCGTTTTACTTTCGCGCCCAAATATAACGCGGTCGAGAGCAGCAATTCATACGTGGGATGCTCGATTAAAACTTCATCGCCCGGCTCGAACGTCGCGGCCATGGCGAGATGATTCGCCATCGAAGTGCCGGCCGCGGCCACGATCATATCGGTGACTACACCGAAATGATCGGCAATCGCTTTCTGCAACGGCGGATGCCCATACGTGCTCGGCCCGTTGATTTCGAGATCGGCAAGCGTCACCGGCAAATCTTTGAGCGCATACCAGCGCACGCCGCTCGCTGCTAAATTATATTTGCCGCCGGAATGGAGCTTTGCCCATTCCATGTAGGGAGAGTTTGTGATGCGTTGGGGCATGGAGGTCTCGAGTTGTTGGGTTATTGGAGTATCAACGAATCCTTAATGCCCCAATTCCCCAATACCTACTTCCCAAACCGCTTCCACAAAAAATAAACCGGCACGCCGGCGAGCAAAATGCCGAGGCCGATCAACGTATTCTCGGGATATTTGTAAACGCAATTCAACACGACGATCCAACAGATCGCAACGAAGAACAGCGTAGTGAAAGGATGGCCGGGAATTTTTGCATCTTCCGCGGAAAGGGTTTGGTTTGCCAGCGAAAACTTTTCTCGGCGACGGAAAACCCAAATGCACGTTGCGGTCAATCCGAAGAAGATGAAATCGCTGGACACGACATAGTTGAGAATTTGATCGTAGCGGCCCCAATACACGATGACAATAGCGAGCGCGCCTTGCAGAATGATGGCGACCACCGGCACGCGCGTTTTGGGATGCAGCCACGCCACGTGTTTGAAGAACAAGCCGTCTTCGGCCATGGCAAAATACACGCGCGGCGCGGTGAGCATGCCCTGGCTCAAAAAGCCGAGCGTGGAAATCGTGATGCCGAGCGCAATGAAGGCCGCGCCTTTTTCGCCGAGCACGAGGCGCATCACCGCGGTGGCCGGCGTTCGCGTTTCGGCCAAGCCTTGCGGCCCGAGCGCATGCACGCACACCAAGTTCACGGCGAGATAGAGCACGATGACGCCGAGCACGCCGAGCAGCAACGCACGCGGCAAATTTTTGCGCGGCTCTTTGATTTCCGCGGCAATGAAGTTCGAGGTTTGCCAGCCGCCGTAGGCAAAGAGCACGGGAATCATCGCCGCGCCGATGGCCATGAACAAATCACTGCTCACGGGTTGATCCAGCACGGGCGTGAATGCAAATTGCGAAGTCTCAACCAGCAACCAGCCGCAAGCCACCAGCGCCACCAGCGCGACGATCTTCAAAACCATCAAAACACTTTGCACGGTTCCGCCCACGCGCACGCCGAGGCAATTCACGAACACGAGCGCGAGGAGCGTGACGGTCGCAATGGTTTTATCGGAAAAAGGCAAATGCGTCAGCTCGATGAAGTAGCGCCCGAACGTTACCGCGACCGCGGCCATGCCGCCGCTTTGAATGACGAGCAACAATCCCCAACCATATAGAAACGCGACGAGCGGATGATAGGCCTCGCGCAGATACGCATATTGCCCGCCCACTTGCGGCAAACGCGCGGCAAGCTCGGCATAGATGTACGCGCCCGCGAGCGCAACCAATCCGCCGAGCAGCCACGCGCCCAGAATCAACACGGGCGTGTGGACTTGCGTGGCGACGACATAGGGATTCATAAAAATGCCGGAGCCGATGATGCCGCCCATCACCAGCATGGTGGCGTCAAAGAGGCCGAGGCGTTGGGCGAGATGAGAGGATGACGTTGCTGCGGAGTGATCAAATGGCTTGGACAAGCTTCCTCCTTCTTCTAAAACTGTCATTCAGCGGGAATCCTTTTAAGCGCTGGCATCGGTGTCTAGAGCAAAAAAAGATTCCAACTGCATGCCAGGATGAGGGCGTGCGACACGTTTCCGAACGCGATCGTTATTTACAACTTCGCATTCCAACACTCGTGCAAAAACTCTTGCGGCGCGTGATAATATTTTTCCAAGTCGGATTTTTTATAGCACTCCAAATTGTAGACTTTGAACAAGCGCATCGGCGTCTTTTTGGCCGGCTGCAACGGCTTGGGGCGCTGCTTCATGATTTCGAAATGCAGATGGTCGAATTGCCAGCCGTACTTGTGCAATTCTGTTTTGGTCATGAAACGGCCGATGGGTATGAAGGGATCAGCGGTGTCGCCGACCACCACGGTCAAGCCCGCGATATGTTCGTACACGGTCCATAGCGTGTCATTGCTGGTCGAAACGTGCTCGACGATGAGTTGCGCAAACGGGCCGTCGTCGCGTTGGCTGATGACGCGGCCTCGTGCGGCCGGGAAAATCGGCTCGTTGTCGTAGTTATCGTCGAGGCGCATGAAGTCGGTCGCGGTGTGATAGTGCGCGGGCACGTTCGGCCGCGCTTTGCGCAGGAGGCCGAACGCTCCGATTTGCGTGAGGCGAACGTGCTCCCACGATTGGCGATTTGGAGTGTTGATGGGTAAATACCACGCGCACGAGTTGTGTGCGTGGCTTGAAAGTAAAGCAAGCAGGCCGATAGAACCCAAGCTGAGTTTAAGCACAGGCGCTTCCGTTTAGATATTTCGGATTAAGAAACTTTGAGCGAGAGCATAGTTTCATTTCCCCTTCCAAAAAGCAGCTTTAAAACAAAAGCTCTTGAACACAGATCGGACGGATTAAACAGATTCGCACGGATTGATTTTGGCTTTCTCCGTGTCACCCGCCCGATCCGTGTTCAAGAATGGCCTTAGAAACTTTCAGAATTTCATTCTGAGCTTTGAGCGCCTTATTGCCGTAACGTTGCAGCACCAGGAGGATTTTTCTCCTAAACCGATTTCTTCCGCTCCAACACCAGCCGTAGCAGCGCCGCTAAAACAAAAAATCCGCCCAAGATCGCCACCACCGACGAGCCGGCGGGAAAGTCGAATTGGATGGAAAAATAAATTCCAAAGAAACTGCCGAGCAGGCTGATCGCCATGGCGATGAGCACAAGGCCGGCACTTTTGCGCGTGAGAAGAATCGCGGAAACGGGGGGCACGACAATATAGGAGAACACAGGAATCACGCCGCCGGCGCGCACGGCGAGCACGATGGCCAGGCCGACCGAGACGTAGAACAAAAAATTCCAAAAGTTGAACAGCCCGAGCTGCTCATGATCGTGATTCTCAAAGCGCTCCGTCAGCGCGAAAAATTTTTTGCGGAAGATGAAATGCAGCAGGCCGATCGCGCCAAAGACCGCGGTCATCATGATGATTTGCGGCGTGGTCACGGTGAAGAGGCTGCCGAACAGCACTTCGGAGATGTCCGATTCCCCGTGCGGCGCTTTGGAGATTAACAACACCGTGACCGCGGAAGCCACCGCGTAGACGATGCCGATGATGGCCTCTTGTTTCAATCGTTTGTCTTTAACATTGATAAAAGAAAGCAGGAAGGCGCCCAACAACGTAAACACAATTGCGATGATCGTGGGATCCTTTTCGACATAATTCGCGAACGCGACGCCGAGCATGGAAATTTGCCCAAGCGCCAAATCCACGAACACGATGCCGCGTCCGACCACGTGCACGCCGAGAAACGACAACAGCAACCCCATCACAACGCTGACAATGAGCGCATTGACGATAAAACCTTGGCTGAATATTTCGGTCATTTGAATTTCTCCTCTCCTCCGGTGAGCGTCGAACGCATAGGTTGCAAGCCGCGCCGAGGATAACATTTTTTTTGCTCAAATACAATCGCTCGCGCGCGCCAAGCGCGAAATCTGCAATTGACAATCTCTGCAAACTTGCCTATTATTCTCGGCGAAAATTCCAGTGCGAGCAACGTTACCCCATGGCGTACGCTGTGGGGTGCTTCATTTTGATGAGACAAAATTATGGCCGATACGCGCAGCAAAATTTTGTGGGTGGATGACGAAATCGAATTGCTCCGTCCGCATATTCTTTTTTTGGAAGAAAGAGGTTATCTCGTCCGCCCCATCACCAATGCCGACGACGGCATCGCGCTGATTCGCGAAGAAAGTTTCGATCTCGTTTTGCTCGATGAAAGCATGCCGGGCAAGGACGGCTTGACCGCGCTGGCGGAGATTAAAGAAATCAATCCCGCCTTGCCCGTGGTCATGGTCACCAAGAACGAAGAAGAGCGCTTGATGGAGGAAGCCATCGGCAGCCGCATTGCGGACTATCTCACCAAGCCCGTCAATCCCAGCCAAATCCTTTCCACCTGCAAAAAAATTCTCGATGCGCGCAAGATCACCGGCGCGCGGGTCTCGCGCGATTACATCGCGGAGTTCAACAAAATTTCACGCAAGCTTTATGACCCGCTGCGTTGGCAAGATTGGCTCGACATTTATATTCCGCTCTCGGAATGGGAAGTCGAGCTGGATCGCCATCCTAATCTCGGGCTGCGGCAAACGCTCGCAGATCAAAAGCGCGAGTGCAACGCCGCGTTCGCCAAGTTCATCGAGCAGAATTATACCGCGTGGCTCGCGGAACAAGACAGCCCCACGCTCTCGCCCGATCTCGTGAACAAGTTCGTCTTGCCGCCCTTGCGCGAAAACAAGCGCGTCGTGTTTCTGGTGATCGACAACTTGCGCCTCGATCAATGGCTCACCATCGAGCCGCTGTTGCGTGAATACTTTTCCGTGCAGCGCGAATACTATTGCTCCATTCTTCCCACGGCCACGCCGTATGCGCGCAACGCCATCTTTGCCGGCCTCTTTCCGCGCGAGATCGAGCAGGAGTTGCCGCAATATTGGAAGATGGAGAAAGACGACGAGACCAGCTTGAACCGTTTCGAGCGCGAACTGCTCGAAGCGCAGCTCAAACGTTTGCGCGTGCAGCTCAAGCCCGACCTAAAATATATCAAGATCATCGACCACAACGAAGCGCGCGAAGTGGAGAAGCAAATCGGCTCGTATGCGAATTTGCCGCTGCTCGCGCTGGTCGTGAACTTTGTCGATATTCTCGCGCACAGCCGCAGCGATTCCGAAGTGCTGCGCGAGATCACGCCCGACGAAGCCGCGTATCGTTCGCTCACCAAATCATGGTTCGAACACTCGTGGCTCTTTCGCACTTTGCAACAGTTGGCGCAGCGCGACAACGTCGTCATCATCACTTCCGATCACGGCAGCATTCGCGGCATGCGCGGCGCAAAAGTCATCGGCGACCGCGAGACTTCCACCAATCTGCGCTACAAATATGGCCGCAGCCTCAAAGCCGATGCGAAGCAAGCGATCATCATTGCCGATCCGAAGACTTATCAATTGCCCACGTTCGGCTTGAACACGAATTATCTTTTTGCCAAAGAAGATTTTTATTTTGTGTATCCCACGAACTATCATTACTACCTCAATCACTATCGCGACAGTTTGCAACACG
Source organism: uncultured Cytophagia bacterium (assembly GCA_964395375.1). Taxonomy (GTDB): domain Bacteria; phylum Zhuqueibacterota; class Zhuqueibacteria; order Zhuqueibacterales; family Zhuqueibacteraceae; genus JABWAN01. The sequence continues at coordinate 1,547 of CAYNDW010000193.1, read as the reverse complement.
GCGGCGTGTCGATGGAAGAAATGATTTTGCCGGTAATAAGATTGGAGCCGCTGCGCGGGAGGAAGTGAGGGTTTTTTACACGACAAAGAAATTCAAACAAAAATTCCCAACGGATAAAAACTACCAACGGATTTTGAATTGATTGGCTGTTCGCAGCTTCTATCCGTTGGACAAAATGTTTGTTTTTTTGCAAAGCTCGAATTCGTTTTAGATAAAGCTCAACCGTGCGGATGAAATTAGAGTATGACCTCTCCAAAGGAGAGCGCGGCAAGTTTTATCATCCCGACGCGCAAATGAATTTGCCCGACGAGGCTCAGTCTGAGTTTGAAGGCTTTGATAACATGATACCGTGTTCCGCTCTCCTCGATGCTGATCTGCATGCCGCGCTTGACGGCAATGCGCCATTGCAACTCCATTCCGCTTCGCCGCAAGAGACGCGCGCGCTGGCCGCGCGTTTGGCGCAAGCAATGAGCATTCGCAACGGCTCAGTCATTCTTTTGGTCGGCGATTTGGGCAGCGGCAAAACGACTTTCGTGCAGGGCTTTTGCGCCGCAATGGGCGTGAAGGAAAAAATCACGAGCCCGACGTTTACTTTGATGCATGTGTATCACGGCGCGAGTGGCGAAATTTATCATTTCGATTTCTACCGTTTGACTTCGAGCCAAGCCGTAGCCGGCCTGGGCTGCGAAGAATATTTCGAGGGCGAAGGCATCGCATTGATCGAATGGCCGGAATTGGCGTTGCCGTTGTTGCCGCCGCATGCCTTGCGCCTCAAATTCAATATGATTGATTTTGTAAATCAGCCCGAAGCGCGGATGATTGAAATTGGACGCGTATGATTTTAGGTATTGAAACTGCGACCACGATTTGCAGCGTTGGACTCGCTACGCCGGAGAGTGTGCTCGCGGAAATAAGTTTCGATATAAAAAATATTCACGATCAGGTTTTGACCGAGGCTATCGCCCAGCTTCTTCGTCTCGCCAAGGTGCGCATGAGCGAGGTGCAAGCTATCGCAGTTTCCGCCGGCCCGGGTTCATTCACGGGTTTGCGCATCGGCATGAGTGTCGCGAAAGGTTTGGCGTTCACGCACAATAAGCCGATGATTGGCGTGAGCACGTTGTTGTTGCAGGCGTGTGCCGCGGCCTCGCATGCCAAAGCTTTTGCTGCCGCAAACGCAATGCAATCTTGCTCTATCGTTCCAGTGTTGGCCTCGCGCCGCAATGAAATTTACACGGCAGAATTTGCGTGCGCCGCGCCGCTTCCGATTTTAAAGAGCAATGCGCGCGTATTTCGCGTTTGCGATTTCGCCACGTCGCTCTCGCGCAGTAGCGTGATTTGCGGCAACGGAATCGTGAGCTTGCGCGAAGCCGGTGTGCTCACAGCGTTACACGAGCATATGATCATTCCACCCGAGAGCGCACGCTTGAGCGGCGGCCTCGTGGCGCGCGTGGGCCAAATCCAATTCGCGCACGGCGCAACGACCACCGCTGAAGCTTTGGAGCCGCATTACGTGCAAAATTTCGAAACTGGGGCAGTCGCGCCGCGCA
>CAYNDW010000192.1:0-9769 GCA_964395375.1 uncultured Cytophagia bacterium | reverse complement strand
CAGCTTGAGCAAATCACACAGAGCGCGCAAGAAATTCCCCCCTTGAGGGGGGCAAGGGGGGTGTTCTCCGATTCGCACAAAGAACATCGAGATTAAAAACGCGCTATACGAAACACCAATACAGGATGTATTGAGGAACTGAAGTTTTTAGGATGAATAATGCTAGAACCGAAAACAGTTGAAAGATCACGTCGCAGTGGGAAATTTCATTATGCTTTGGCAATAATTGGCTTAGTGGCTGATCTAATTGGTATAGGAGCTTTTGCAGTCTCAATCATCAAAATGGAAAGCGGTTCTGAATATCGGACGGCTCTGTTTATTGATTGGAGAGTTCTAACAATAGCGAGCTTATTTTACGGCTGGTTCGTTTTGAGTTGGATTGTTATTCGGAAACATTTTACCAGTCTTGGTAAACAGCTCAGGTATTATAAAAAGGTTGATGAATTCACATTAAGAGAAATTATGGATAAGTTCCGGAGTTTTACTTTTAAAACGGTTACAGCGCTTGGAATTTTTACTGCCATCACCCTTATTTTCATAATACTTTCAATCGTTTCAAGTCCTCTATACATAGGTTTATCTATTTTGGGGGTTGTAGTTTTGGGGCTTTTATCTTTAGGAGCCATCTTTCTTATGATAATATTTCTGATGCCCGTCATCTACGAAGATATGGTCTTTATTACAATTCTGGGGGACGATCTCTTTACGTCCTTTTACTAACAGATAAAGATATGTCGTCATTCTTTGCAAACAGACATTCTTGCCCCCGCAGGTGGCCAAGGTGAGTATAGTAATCGTTGATCCTAACGAACAGGAACATACACAGCAGTCGATTAAAAAAGCTTAATTCAACCTCATGTCCTCTCGCGTCATCACAACCTTGCAGGAGTTTGAAAACCTGCGCCCCGTGTGGGATGAGCTATATCGCAGCAGCGCCAATCACACGCCCTATCAATCGTGGGAATGGAATCTCGCGTGGTGGAAGCATTTCGGCAATGAAGGCAGTTTGCGTTTGATCGTCATTGAAGAGAGTGAGCGCATCATCGGCATCGCGCCGTTTTATCTGCGCACTTCGTTCTTCGGCTTGCCGCTCAAGCATTACGGTTTCCTCAGCCAAAAACGCACGGACTATCTCGATTTCATCATTCAAGCCGGCAGCGAGCCGCTTTTCTTCCGCGAGCTGGCAAAACATTTCAAAGAGCTGCAAGAAGATTGGCAATTCATTGAGCTAAAAGACGTGCCCGAGACTTCGCAGAACTTGCCGCACCTCTATCGCGAGTTCGGTTCGGTCTTTCCAAACTTTGGTTTGGATTTGCAACGCGTGTGCGTTACCGTGCCGCTCACGAATGAATGGGAGAGCTTTCTCCAAACGCTCGGCAAGCGCACGCGCAAAGACGTGGGCTATGATCGCCGCTACCTCGAAAAGAATTTTGCGACCGAGTTTAAAATTCTAACCAACTCGAACGCGGTGTTCGAAGGCTTCCGCGATCTCACGACGATATACGAATCGCGCTGGGTGGAAGAAAAAGGCGCGAGCCGTCTCGCCGAAACCGAGGTCGCAAAGTTTGAAACAGAGATTTGCGAACGCTTCTCACAGAACGGTGACTTTCGTCTCTACATGCTCTACGCGAACGGCAAGCCCGTGGCCGGTCTTTCCGGCTATGTGAAGAACGACAAGCTCTACGGCGACATTTACGCGCACACGCCGGAGTTGCACAAATACAGTGTCGGCAACGTGCTGCTGGGCTTCGCGATTGAGGATTGCATCAGCAATGGCTGGAAGGAACTCGATCTCTCACGCGGCGAAGAGGCGTACAAGTTTCGCTGGAACGGCCAGCCCAAACGCAACTATCATATCAAAATTTTTCGCACTCGCATGGCCGAAGCCAAAGCCGCGTTCGCGGAAGGAATGTATGAACGGGCCGCGCAGAGCAAAACGTTGAACAAGATGCTGGCGCGATATAGGAAGTGGAAGTTTGGCGCAGTGGAGTGATGGAGTGGTGGAGTGGTGGATTTTTGGATTGATGGATTTGTGGGAGCAGCGAATGCTGGCTATCGTTCTGACTCGTCGTAAATATCTTCGCGTCGCAGGCGAGGGTCGCCTATGAATTTGACGCCTTTGATCACGGGTATGTCTAAGCGTTTGATCGGCGCACGCTCTTGCAATTCATTCTGCGTCGTGCGAGCGGCTTTGGATGAAAGAAACTCGGCAAAGTCTAGCACTTCTCTGAGTTGCTGGATGGGAAGCTGTGTGGCGACTTTGTGCAGTTGCAATTGATAATTAAGCATAGCCAAATCCTCTTTGAAGTCTACTGAGTATTAGAGTGATTTCTTTGCCGAATATAGTTTGGCGAGTTCGGAAAAGCAATGCCGGTGGTTGGGCAGAACGAATTATACTGCGCACGGGGTAAAATTAAACATTTCGCTTTGGCCTTTCCTGTTATGTTCTAACGACTTGGGCCATCCTCGGATGTTTAGTTATTGCCCGCGCGAAGTATAGTTTGAGAATCGCTCGTGATGCGCATAGACACGAATCCCACTTTCGATGAATTTTATCACTGGGCTGGCAAGGCCTTGCGCTGTACTCATTACTTGATCTAGATCAACATCATGAGCGATGACCTGTTGCCCAAAAACTGCAACCCATTCATCGGGATATTTCTCGGTCAGCGTTTGAATGTTTTGGCGCGCCCAATCGCTATCTTGCCCATAACGTTGCGGCGGGCGCGGCGGCAGTGAGAGATTTTGTGTGTGCATGTTTTCCTCTTTCGTTGTTGTGTGGCGAAAATAGTTTGACCAATACCGAAAATCAATCCATAAATCCGAAGCAAGGACATTTATGCCTCTCCCCATCGGCCATTCCCTTATGGGCTACACCATCGCGGAAAGCTCGCGCTTCAAACTCTCGCCCAATGTGTGGATGAACCTCTTCATCTTCGCGCTGCTCGCGAATTTGCCTGACCTCGATTTTTTACCAGGCTTTCTCGCAGGCTTTCCGAATCGCTATCATCATCATGAGCTGCACAGCCTCGGCTTCGCGGCGTTGATGGGGCTCATGGGCGGGCTGGTGTACCTACGTATGGCCGGAAAATTCTGGGCCTGTTTTTTGCCGATATTCTTTGCGGTCAGTTCACATTTACTGCTCGATTTGTTGACCGAAGATTTTTCTGACCCGCACGGCATGATGCTGTTGTGGCCATTCAATTCCGAGTTTTATGATGTACCCTGGAAAATCTTTGCGTCCGTAAACAAATCAAACCATTCTTCTGATTTTATTATGTCCTTATTTACGCTGCACAACGTTCGCGTGGTATTGATTGAATTAGCTATAATGTTGCCGCTTGCACTCGCGGCGGCTTTCACGCGACGTAGGCGGAGTGCCGCGCAACTTCACCCGCAGTGGATAGAGGTTAAGCACGCGGAACGTCTCATGGTGCGACAGTCGGTCGAAACGGCACTAGAACAGGGCGTGGAACTCACTGCGGCGCAAATCACAGAAATGCCTCAAATTGATTATCAGCGTCTCGACCTGAATCAGCCGAGTTATCGCAATGGCAAGAAGTGACGACAAAATTTTTTGCAGCATCGTCGTGCCGATGATGAACGAAGAAGAGAGCGTGACGCCGATGCACGAAGCCCTCACCAAAGTGATGCGCGCGTGGGGCGAGTGTTATGAGCTCATCATCGTGGACGATGGCAGCAGCGATCGCACGTTCGAAATTCTCAGCACGCTCGCGCAAGATGATCCGTGTTTGCGCGTGATAAAGTTCCGCCGCAACTTTGGGCAATCCGCGGCCATGGCAGCGGGCTTCGAGCACGCGCGCGGCGAATTTGTGGTGACGCTCGACGGCGATTTGCAAAACGATCCCGAAGACATTCCGCGCGTGGTCGCGAAGCTGCAAGAAGGTTATGACGTGGTGAGCGGCTGGCGCAAAGATCGCAAGGACAAATTTCTCATTCGCAAAGTGCCGAGCAAGATCGCGAATCGTCTCATTCGCAAAACTACGCGCGTGAGTTTGCACGACACGGGTTGCTCGCTCAAGGCATATCGCGCGGAGGTCGTGCAAAAGATTCGGCTCTACGGCGAGATGCACCGCTTCATTCCCGGCCTCGCGCGCATCGAAGGCGCGCGCATCGGCGAACTGGTGGTGCAGCATCACGAGCGCAAGTTCGGCAAATCGAAATACAATCTCTCACGCACGTTCCGCGTCATTATGGATTTGATGACGCTGAATCTGCTGTTGAAATATCTCACGAGGCCGCTGCACTTCTTTGGCGGCTTGACCGTGCTCTTCAACGGGCTGGGCTGCGCGACGCTGGCGGCGCTGTTCTATGGTTGGAATCGGCAATACCTCGGCGAAGAGGAATTAAATGTGTTGGTCGCGCTCGCGTTTTTGCTGTTCGCTTCGGGCATCAACTTTTTGTTGTATGGCTTGATCGCAAACAGCGTGGTGAGCACGGGCCAAAAGCGGGATGAACGACTTTATGAATTCAAATCCTATGATCGCAACAGCAACTAAGCGCAACCAATGGGACGAGCGCGAAGCGGTTGACTTCACGCGCACGCAAGCCGGCGAAGCTGAAAACAATGGCCACGCTGCCACATTGCCGCAACTCTCTATCATCGTCCCGGTGTTCAATCTTGCCGAAGAAGCGAGCGCGCTCTATCAAGATTTGCGCGCCGGTTTCGAAGCATACGGCCAGAGCTTCGAAGTGATCTTCATCGACGACGCCAGCACCGATGCGACGTGGCTGCATCTCAACAAAATCGCAAAAGACGATCCGCGCGTAAAACTGATTCGCATGCGCACTTCGTTCGGCGAAACCTCCGCGCTCGATGCAGGCTTGCGCCACGCGAAGGGCGAGCGCATCGTTTACGCGACCGCGCGCGTGCGTGTGAACATGCAAGCCTTGCCCGCGTTGTTGCGCAAGATGGATGAAGGCCACGATCTCGTGGTGGGTTGGCGCACGCCGCGACAAGACTCCGGTTTGAACCGTCTCGTTTCGCACGGCTTCAATTGGCTCGTCGAACGCTTTGGCAAGCTGCCACTGCACGACCTCAATTCGAGCGTGTTCGTGGCGCAGCGCGAAGTGTTGGAGAACATCATCTTCTACGGCAATCTCAACATCTTCATTCCGATCCTCGCGGCGCGCAAAGGCTATCGCGTCACCGAAGAACAGATCGAGCAAAAGGCCGGCGCATTTCGCCAATCGAAATATTTGAGCGAATACATCCAACGCTTGCTCGACATCATCACGGTTATCTATCTCACCAAATATTCGAAGAAGCCTTTGCACTTTCTCGGCTTCTTCGGCATGATCTTCACCGTGGCCGGCTTGGCGATGAACGGTTATTTGTTCACATATCGCATTCTCGGTTACGGCGGCATCGCAGGACGCCCGCTGTTGTTGCTCGGCGCGTTGCTGCTCGTCATCGGCTTGCAAATGATCTCCATCGGACTCATCGGCGAGATGATCATTTACACCCATGCCCGCGAAGTGAAGGAGTATAACATCGCAACGGTGGTCGGCGCGTGAAACTTATCATTCAAATTCCCTGCTTGAACGAAGAGCAAACGCTGCCGCAAACGCTGGCCGATCTGCCGCGTTATATCGACGGCATCAGCGAGATCGAATATCTCGTGATCGACGATGGCAGCACCGATCGCACGGTCGAAGTTGCGCGCGCGAACGGCGTGCATCACATCGTGCGCTTGACCAATCGCAAAGGCCTCGCGGAAGCATTCATGGCCGGCCTCGATGCGTGCCTCAAACTCGGCGCGGACATCATCGTCAACACCGACGGCGACAATCAATATCGCGGATCGGACATTGAAAAACTCGTTCGGCCTATTTTAGATCGCAAGGCTGATATGGTCGTCGGTGATCGCCAAGTCGAAAGCATCGCGCACTTCTCTCCACTCAAAAAACGTTTGCAGAAAATCGGAAGCTGGGTCGTGCGCCACGTTTCCGAAACGAACGTGCCCGACGCCACGAGCGGCTTTCGCGCATATAGCCGCGAAGCCGCGCTGCGCATGAACGTGATCTCGCGCTTCACCTACACGCTTGAAACCATCATTCAAGCCGGCAAGAAGAACATCGCGCTCAGCCACGTGCGCATCAATACCAACGGCAAGCTGCGCGAGTCGCGCCTCTTCAGCAGCATGCCCGCGTATATCAAGCGCAGCGCGAGCACGATCTTTCGCATCTACGCGATGTATGAGCCGCTCAAAATGTTTGCCATCTCGGGCACGATCATCTTCACGCCTGGCGCGCTGCTCGCCGTGCGTTTTCTTTATTTCTTTTTCACCGGCAACGGCACCGGCCACATTCAATCGTTGATTCTCTCCGCGGTGTTGATGATCGTCGGTTTTCAAATCGCGATGATCGGACTCGTTGCCGATCTCATCGGCGGCAATCGGCGCTTGATCGAAGACTCGCTGTATCGCATCAAGAAGCTCGAGCTGCAAGCGCTGCAGCAGGAAAGCACCGGCTACTGCGAGAAGGAGCCGTTCGAAGTCAAATGAAGATCGGTTTGCTCGGGCCTTCGTATCCGTTCAAGGGCGGCATCGCGCACTACACCACGTTGTTGTATCGCCATCTCAAAACGCGCCACGAAGTAAAATTCTACAGCTTCAAACGCCAATATCCGGAGTGGCTATATCCCGGCAAGGGCGACAAGGACGTGAGCGCCTCCGCTTTGCGCGAAGCAGGCGCAGAGCAAATTTTGGATTCGATGAATCTCGCTACGTGGGTGCAAGCGTGGAAAGGGCTCAAACGCTTTCAACCCGACCTCGTGATTCTGCCGTGGTGGGTTTATTTTTGGACGCCGCATTTTTTATATCTCGGCCAACGCATCAAGCGACATTTGAATAGCAAGCTCTTGTTCATTTGCCATAACGTCGTCGCGCACGAGTCGAGCCGCCTCGCGCAGCTTTGCACCTCGCTCGTGCTCAAACGCGGCGATCTCTTCCTCGTTCATTCGCAAGAGGACGAAGCAAATCTCCAAAGGATTTTGCCGCACGCGCCCACCGCTCGCGCATTTCATCCCAGCTATGACGTGTTTCACCAAGACGGCATCTCGAAGGCAGCCGCGCGGCAGAAGCTCGGTCTCACCGGCAACACACTGCTCTTCTTCGGCTTCGTGCGCCCATACAAAGGACTGCGTTATGCGCTTGAGGCCATGCCCGCGATCTTGCAAAAGGTGCAAACGCATCTGCTCGTCGTCGGCGAATTTTGGGAAGGCAAAGAAGAATATCTTGGTTTGATAAAACAGCTCGGCATCGAGTCGCACGTCACCGTGCTCGATCACTACGTAGCGAACGAAGAGATTCCGTTTTATTTCGCTGCCGCGGATTTGCTCGTGATGCCTTATACCTCTGCGACCGGCAGCGGTTTGGTGCAACTCGCGTTCGGTTTGAATATGCCGGTGATTGTGAGCAATGTCGGTGCACTGCCCGAAGTTGTGCGCGACGGCGAAACCGGCTTCGTTGTTCCCGCAAAGGATGCGAATGCAGTGGCGGAAAAAGTTGTGCAATACTATCGCGAAAATTTGGAAGCCCGCTTCCGCGAGAACGTGAAAAAAGATTTGCCGAGATTCTCGTGGGAAGGGTTGATTGAGAAGATTGAGGCGTTGTATCGCACCTCCTCATGAGCATGTCATTCAGAAGGAATCCTTTTCAGCACTGGGCATCAACTCCAGTTCCCAAAAAGATTCCTCCTGAATGACAAATATGAGGAGGGTACTTCAGAACAAGAATTGCATTGAACGAATCACCCGACAACAAACGCTTCACCCTCGCCACCGTTATCGCGCTCCTCGCGATCATTGCGGTTGCCGCGTACTTGCGCTTCGCGCAACTCGGCGTGCCGAGCCTCTGGGTGGATGAACTCAATTTCGTCTACGCCGGTAAATCTATTGTCGCCGGCGAAGAGCCGCGTTTTCCTTCGGGCAATTTGAATAAACGCGCGATGCTCTTTGCGGAAGCGGTTGGCCTTTCGTTCCGTGTGTTCGGCGTGAATGAATTTGGGGCGCGCTTTCCGAGCGCGGTGTTCGGCGTGCTCTCGGTCATTGCGATCTTCTTCATCGCGCGCGATCTGTTTGGCCGCAACGTTGGTTTGCTCTCGGCTTTTCTGCTTACGTTCTCGCATCTTTGCATTGGCTGGTCGCGCCTGGCGCGCATGTACACGTTATTTCAATTGCTCTATGTCATCGGCGCGTATGCTTTCTACAAAGGTTTCGAAGGCGCAACGCAATTTCTTGATTCAAACAAACGAAGCTGGTTAAATACTATTCGCGCCTACTTCGCACTCGAAGGCATTCGGTGGCCGTGGTTGATGGTGAGTGGAGCCGTGCTCGCGATCTCGTTTCACGTGCATGAACTCACGGGCATCATCGCCGCGAGCGTGTTGAGCTTCATCTTAGGCATGGCGGGTGTGATGCTATTTACGAAGGGGCCGCGCGCTGCTTCTACTTCGAAATACGGACTCGCGCTCGGCATTGCACTCGTGGGCGGAGTCGCCGGCTTTCTCTTTTTTGATGCAATAGATTTCGTACTACGCGCCGTGAGCTTTCAACCGAGTTGGGCAAATTATGCGTATGTGCAGGACTCGCACTACTACTATTACTTTTTAACCGAGAGCAGCCAGTTCCCGCTCGCGGCGTTCTTCCTGCTCGGATACCTGCATATGCTGACGCGCGGCAACAAGGCCGCTTTCTTTGTGTGCTGTAATTTCGCCGTGCCCGTGTTGCTGCACTCGTTTGCCTTCGCCTATAAAGTGCCGAATTACATTTTTCAAGTTTATCCGTTCTTCGTCATGCTCGCGGCCTATGCGTTGCACAATCTCTATCAAGACGAAAAATACCGCGTCCAAAGCGTTTGGCAGAGTTTGAAGAAGCTGTTCACGCCGCGAGTCAAACAATACTTGCTCGTGGGAATGATGTTCGGTTGGCTGCCGCTCACGATTTGGTTTCGTTATGCGCTCAAGCTGCCGTTCATGGGTGCCGCAGGCAACAACGGAGCGGTTGATTACGATGATTGGCGCGAGGCCTCAGTCTACGTGCAAGCGCACGCGACGAACGAACAAGTGCTCGTTGCCACGTTGCCGCTCACGTTGCATCACTATCTCGGCAAAGTGGATTACAACCTCAACAACGCGAACACGGATTCGACGCTCGATTGGCAGCCCGGCGTGCTCAACGGCAAGCCACGCGATTATTACTCCGGCGCGGAAGCGATCACTAATTTTGATGAGTTGCAACGCATGCTTGCGCAACACAACGAAGCCTTGTTCGTGGTCGATACCTATCGCTTCGAGCGCAGCCAATACGTTCCAACCGAGATCGCGCAGTTTGTGAAGAGCAATATGACGCGTGTGTGGGAGGATGAGAAGAAGACGATGCAGGTTTTTAGGTGGGAGAAAGAGAAACGCGGCAGGGAGTTTTAGAATAGGATGAGGCTAAGTTTTTTCGGAGAGTGAGTTGTACTACGCTCACCAAAGAAGCTTAACGGAATACGCTTTAAAAATCTCGTCTTTGCTCATCACAAAGAGTTCTTCGGCGTTCGCTTGCGCAATCAACATTCGATCAAACGGGTCTTTGTGATGAAGCGGCAGAGTATCCAAAGCGAGAGCATGCTCAAGTTCAACCCGCAGGATTTGAAGGTCGTTGTTGCTCTGTTGATTTTCAATCAGTGCTCGCAAAGGTGCAACGAGTTGTAATTTGCCAAGCCTGAGCTTGATTTGCATTTCCCAAACGCTGGCAACGCTG
>CAYNDW010000191.1:0-9802 GCA_964395375.1 uncultured Cytophagia bacterium | reverse complement strand
CCATGGTCGTGGGCGCGAGGTCTTCGTTGAACAGATCGGAGTGGGCCATCGCGGCGCGCGCCGCGGCGATACGCGCAGTGTCAACGTCACGATTCATTCCATTTGCGTTCGGCATGTTTTCTCCGCGAGAGGTTTTTGGGCAAGGATCGTTGAATGAATTTTGCTTTGCAATATGATTATCGCTCCCCAGAGATTGTCATTCAGAAGGAATCTTTTTCAGTTCTTGAGAATTATGCTTGTGCTTAAAAAGATTCCTACTGAATGACAGGATCCGGGGGGCTGTCTCATCGCACCAATTCGATCACATAAATCTCGCCTTCGTCCATGACATCGAAGGCGATGCGATTGCCCACGCCCCATGAGGGATTCATTTCGAGCTGTTCGGCCGTGTTCGTGAGGTTGGCTTTCTCGCTGCCGTCGCATTTGATGGTGTAAATATCCGTGGCCAAAAACTGATGGCCGTCGTCGCCGGCAATCATGTAGACGAGGTAATCGCTTTGCGGCGACCATTGCGGACGATTGCCGGGGCCAAGATCAATCAAACCGGAGCCGTCAACGTTCATGACATGCAGATTGCCGCCTTTCACTTCAAACGCAATTTTGCCGCGATCGGGCGCGAGCACGAGATTGAGATATTGTTGCTCCGCGAGCGGTGCGAACGTTTTATACTGCAAGTCCGCAAGATTGCCGAGCGCAAGGATGCCGTCTTTCAAAAAATGAACGGGCGCGGCGATCTTCGTTGCGGCGGCGCTCGGCGCGGGTTTGCCGGTTTCAAACACCTCAAGCTGATCGCGATTGAACATGTAAACTTTGTCGTTCGCGGGCGACCAATGCGGCAAGCCGGGCATGAACGTGCGATAGTCGGTGAGTTGTTTGGTTTCGTTGGTGGCGAGATTAAAAAGTTTGACGGCGTTGTAGCGTTTGTTGTTTTCGAACTTGGCGACACGGCTGAGCAGCGCCTGCGAATCCGAAGACCATTCAAAGCCATAACCCGCGGCGTCTTCCTCGCTCACCTGCCGCAAGCCGCTGCCATCGCTGTTCATCACCCACAAGCCGTGATAGCGCGTTTCGGTGAAGGCGAGCTTCGCGCCATCGGGCGACCAGCGCGGATTCATGAAATAGCGCCCCTCGCCGCCGATGAGCTTGCGCGGGGCTTCGCGCGTTTTCCAGCCGGCATTGATTGCGCTTGCGTCAAGCATGGTGATTAAAAGCAAGAAGACAAAAATTCTGTGCATTCGTTTTCTCCGTGTCGGTTGCGAGGAAGCAGTAAGGCAAAACGATTGTGGGCAAAAACTACTGCGCGCTTTTGCTCACTTGGCCAATCATCGCCAGCGGCTCGCCTTGGCTCACCGGCGGCGTGCCGAGAATGTATAATACTTCACCGCTAAAGGGCGCGCGCGCATCGAAAAGGCGCTTGCCGAAAAAATCCGTGACGTAGCCGAGCGGCGTTCCTTCCGCCACGGTATGACCGCGCTCCACGAGTGGATAAAAAATTCCCGTCGCGGTGCTGCGCAATACTTCCGTGCGTTCGAGAAAGATCGGATGCTCGACCAGCTTGGCTTCGCCGGCGATCATCTTGAGATGACGCATCACATTCATCACGCCCCATTCAATGGCCGCAATGGAAGCGTGATCGGTTTGACCGAGCGCGCCGGACTCCGTGGTGATCGCGGGCTTGCCGCGCGTCGTCGCCGTGGTCGAGCAATAAATCGAAGCTTGCGGATCGGAAGGCCGCTCGCGATCCATCACAATGTGATCGAGGCCGAACGCGAGCGCGAGTTGCTTCGAGCGTTCGACCACCTCCGGCCCGCCGGTGTTCACGTCCCAATAACTATATGGCCGCAGCGATTCGTTGCCGTCGCCGCAATGCAGATCAAGCACGTAATCCGCGCGTTCAATTGCTTCTTTGGTGATGTGATACGCAATGCGCTCCGAGATCGTGCCCTCGAGTTTGCCGGGATACATGCGATTGAGGTTCTTGCCGTCCACCGGGCTGTAGTAAATCGTGCGGCGCAGAAACGAGGGCATGTTCGCGACGTGAATCATAATCACGGTGCCGGCCATTTGCTTGGGATCAAGCTGCGGCAGCAAATTTTGCAGCGCGATGATGGGCGCATACTCATAGCCGTGATTGCCGGCGATGAGGCCAAGCACCGGACCGGGCTTCGCGCCATGCACGATTGAGATTGGTATCGTTGTGCCCTCGTCGTTCAGCGCGGCGATTTGAACAATGCCCGAAGCTTTTTCGCCAACTCGCGCCGTGATCGGGCCGGCGGTGAAACTGCTGCGCGGCTGCGCGAAAGTTGTGGCTGAGAGAAGCCCTAGCGTCAAGAAGATGGCCCGCATGCGCTCGTTGGATTGCAATGCTCTGTTCATGGTTTTCCTCCGCAGAGTTGAAAAGCAACAACGTGTTCGAGCTTCGTGTCCTCGGCTTTATAGACCACACCCATGCCGCCTTCGCCGAGCTTAGCGAGAATTTTGTAGTGGGAAATGGTTTTGCCGATCATGCTCATAATCCCTCTTTGCCTGCATTCAATCTTCTTGCTTCTCTTTCCGGCAGTTCTTTGTAATTCTGCTTCGACACCACCTTGCGGCCCGACTTCTTTTCCAGCGCCTTTCGCGCATCTCCGGCAATCTTTCCACCTTCTTTTGAAACTCTCTTGTTTTCCTCAAAACCTCGGGCATTTTTGTTTCTTGCAATCTCCGTCGTCGAAGCTTCGCCGAGCATGGTGAAGATCAATTCGAGGTCGGTCATGTGATCGCGCAGATTGTCGCGAGGTTTGATAAGATTCTTGTATTCTTTGGACGCTGCCGGCGTCAAGCCGAATGTCGCTTTGCTGATTTCTGCGGTGAGAATAGCAAACTCTCGGCTCGCTTTCACGCCCCGTTTTTGCCACTCATTGGTAAGCTCGTCGCGGACGGCGATGCCTCGCATTCGCTTCTCAATCCACGCTTCGCTATAGCCTTTGGCGCGATAAATCTCCCGCATTCGTTGCGCGGCCAATTCGGGATTTTCGATTTCTTGCAAACGTTCATAGCCGACTTTGGCCAGCCACAGCTTGAAGGGTTCAGCCTTCGGTGAAGGTATGGATTGAATGATTCGGAATAGCCCTTCAACATGAGCCGCTTGGATTTTTCTCCTTTTACCGTCTGCGGCGGTCATTTCAACCAGGGGACAAATTGTCCCCCAGTTGGCGTTGAGCGCCGGATCACGCTTGCGCATTTTTTTAATATAATCTTTTGGATCAACGGTGTCCGTCAGCGCTTCCACCACATCAGCCACCGAAAAATACCACTTCTGCTCCGCTTCATGCCAGGCAGAGCGAATCTTTTTGGATTCGAAAAGTTTGATGTTACTCATTTTCCCTCCGTTGTCTAAGTTGTTTTGATGCGTTCACTTTCTTTTTCACCGACATAAATCGTGGCGATGTTGGGATGGTTCAGCGCCGCCGCAGCTTTCGCTTCGATTTTGAAGCGTTCGCGTTCATCGGTATTGGCCGCGATATGATGCGGCAGAAACTTGATCGCAACGATGCGCTCGAGCTTCGTGTCCTCGGCTTTGTACACCACGCCCATGCCGCCTTCGCCGAGCTTGGCGAGAATGCGATAGTGCGAGATAGTTTTACCACTCATCTTTCCAACCCCATCTTCTTTAACAGCGCCTGAAACCGCGGTTCTGCGCGCACAGGATCGAAGACGGGATTTCGCATGAGATGCACAAACCAAACTGAACGCTGCTCATAGGCTCGCTCAAGCATGGCCAATGCTTCATCTTTCTCACCCAAGCTCACGTAGATCTGGGCCATGCCCACGGATGAACCTTCTTGCCCTTGCTTCAATCGCATCTTCAACTCGGCAAGCAGTTGCAGCGCCTTTTCTTTCTGGCCTGACAAAGCATAGGCACTTCCGAGGTATCCCAGAGCTTCCAGCCTTCCTAGTCCAGCCACGGCATGTGTCTCAAATACTGCAACGGATTCCTTATACAAACCTTTAGTCAAATAAGCTATTCCGAGATGAAATCGTACCAGGGCAAAACCAGGATTGAGTTGAAGCGCCGTTTGGCAGTGTGCTATCGCCTCGTCATACTGGCGGTTAAAGATATAAGCCCAGGCAAGATAGGCGTTGACTTGCTCCGAAAGCGGATCCAACTCATGCGCTCGTTTCATCTCAGCTAATCCTTCATCTGTTCTTCTCATGCGTCCCAGGAAAAGGCCATACTCGCGGTGCGCTTCCGCATTGTTAGGGTTCAATTCGATGGCACGTTTGAATGATTGCTCAGCGCCAGACCAGTCCCAGTCGACCATTTCTCGGAACACTGCAATCGCGCCGTGTGTTTCAGATAACGTCTCGTCCAGGTGTAATGCTTTGGCTGCCGCTTGTCGCGCTTTGGAATTGGCCTCTTCCGCGGGCAGTAGATTCAATGCCCCGAACAATTGATATGGCACAACCAAACTTGCATAGGCCGGAGCAAAGCCTGGGTCTATCACGATCGCCTGCTCAAAACAATCAACTGCCTGCTTCAAACTTTCCGGAGTCTCCTTGTCTCGAAAATTCCGGCCCCACAGATAAAGCTCGTACGCTTTGGGGTTAACCGTCCGAGCTTTTTCCAAACGCGCCTGCTCATTGGGTGTGATTTGAACTTTGATCTCTTGTGCAATCGCCAGCCCCACCTCTCTCTGCAATGTCAACACGTCGCGCGGCTCGCGCTCGAAATTTTTCGACCAGAGGCCCTTCTCCGTCTCCGCTACGATTAATCGCACCGAGATATTGACTCGATTGCCGGAAGACTGCACCGACCCTTCCACCACGGCGTCGACGTTCAATTCCCGGCCAATCGCCGGCAGCGGTTTCGTGCCGCCTTTGTATTGCATCACCGAGGTGCGCGAGATCACCCGCAGAGCTTCAATTTGCCCAAGCACCGAGATCAGAGCCTCGGTCATGCCGTCGGCAAAATATTCCTGATTGGGGTCGCCGGAGAGATTTGTGAGCGGCAACACGGCAATGGCATCGATGGACGCAGCAGGTTGAGGAATGAAATAAAGCACTACGGCAGTGAGCACGATGAGCAAAGCAGCGATGCCACCATATACAAGTGCGCGGCTTCTTTTCGGAAGATTGGGTTTGATCGCTTTGACTACTTCGGGAGCCGCTGCGGTTGTGGAAGATTTCAAAGCTGCGAGCACTTCTTCCATGTGTTGATAGCGCTCCTCCGCTTTTTTCGCCAGCGCTTTGTGTGCGTTAGCTTCAAGCGCTCGCGGCACTTCAGGGCGCAGAGATGAAATTGTTTGCGGATCTTCATTCAAAATCGAATAAATCACCGCCTGCTCATACACGCCACGAAACGGCAATTGTCCCGTGAGCATTTCATACAGCACGACACCGAACGACCAAATATCCGTGCGCTGATCCACAACTTCGCCGCGCGCCTGCTCCGGCGACATGTACGCCGCGGTGCCCAGCGTCGTGCCCGTCTTGGTGAGATGAACGTCACCGCCCATCTTCGCGAGCCCGAAATCCATGATCTTCACTTGCCCCGATTCCGTGACCATGATGTTGCTGGATTTGATGTCGCGGTGGGTGATGCCTTTCGCGTGCGCGGCTTTCAGGCCTTCGGCGATTTGCGTGGCGTATGAAAGGCAATTTTCAATTTTCAATTGAAAATTTGCAATTGAAAATTCTTTTAGTTCTCTCCCCTCAATGAATTCCATCACAATGAACATCTCCCCATCAACCTCTTCAATCGCATAAATCGTGGCGATATTGGGATGGTTCAACGCCGCCGCGGCTTTCGCTTCAATTTTAAAACGCGCGCGTTCATCCGCATTGGCCGCGATGTGGTGCGGAAGAAACTTGATCGCAACGATGCGTTCGAGCTTCGTGTCCTCGGCTTTGTAGACCACGCCCATGCCGCCTTCGCCGAGCTTAGCGAGAATTTTGTAGTGGAGGATAGTTTTGCCAAGCATGATCTATCTCTTCGGATTCTTCGATGTCAAAACAAGCGCTTTAATCCCGCTAGGGATGAAATGTTTATAGCACGGAACCAACCCAACAACCAAAACTCCGTAGGAGTGAAATGTTGTTGTCGCCGAAATCCCCAAGTCAATCCCTCTCTTCATCAACCCATTTGAAAAGATATTTCTCGTCGTATTCCACGGCGAATTTCTTGAGCATCTCCAGATATTCCTCTTTGAACGTCTGCTTCGTGTGGTGTTTTTCCTGATCCTGAACATATTTCGCTACGACATCAATTTGTGAATGCCCGTAGGAAAACGCGCCAAATCCTTCCTGCCAATTAAATTTTCCCCGAATCCATTTCTTCTCGTTAATGAATGTCGATGAATTGTTCTTGATGTCGCGAATGAGATCTGATAACGCCATGCTCGGTTTCATCCCAATAAAAATGTGAATGTGATCCGGCATGCTGTTGATGGCGATCAGTTATTGTTTCTTGTTCCGAATGATCCGGCAATGTATTTGTGCAACTCCTCTTTGTGCTCTTTTGGAATAAGATTTTGCCGTCCCTGCACCGCGAAGACGACATGGATATAGATTTGCGTATAGGTGTTTGCCATTTTTCACCTCGTGATAAATTATCCGAATGCAAAATCCCGTAGGGATGAAATGTTTATAGAAAAACGCCAACCCCAAAATTGTAAACCCCGCATGGCGGGGTGAAATGTTCTTGTGCAACATCGAATGTTAACAATGCCATAAATCACATGTCACTCCTACGGAGTTTTCGTGGTTTTATTCGGCGCTCGTACTATAAACATTGCACTCCTAACGGAGTTAAAAAGCGACGCCGCGTTCGAGCTTCGTGTCCTCGGCTTTATAGGCCACGCCGCCTGCGCCGAGTTGGGCGAGAGTTTTATAGTGCGAAATAGTTTTGCCGATCATGAATTGACTCCCTGGGTTTTCGTCTCGCTCTATTTTGCGATTTCACCTGACGGCCGAAAGCCCGCGTCCGCATCACTCGTCGCGATTTGAAAATCGTTGACGGACAAATAGCCCTTGGCGCGCAAGTTTTCGGCGACCGTGATATCCGATCCAGTGCGTTCGCGTTGGTGAAACGCGGCCTGCACATCCTCCTGGGCTTCACGGATCGCATACGGCTCGCGCGAATGCGCGTGCCTCGGCTTCACCAAAACGAAATAGTATTCCCATTCGTCAGGCCGGGCTTGCTGCGAACAAGCAATGGCGGGCGTGAATGCGCCGGCCTCACCGTAACTGCCCGGCTCGAAGCGGAATCGCTCCTCCACAGCTCGCGGGTTGGCTCGCGGAGCGGCGTTCTTCATGCAACAGTTTTTATATTTCTTGCCGCTGCCGCACGGACAGAAAGCGTTTCTGCCGAGGTTCTCATACATAAAAACTCCTTGCTTGCTTTCGCCGCTCTTTGACGAGCAGAAATAGAAGCCTGCGCTATATGATTCGTTTCATCCTTTCGTTTGCGCAATTTCATCATTCCTCACCCCCACCACGACGAGCGTGAAATCATCGTGCGCGCACTGCGCGCCCACATGCACGCGCAGGCTTTCCAGGATGGCCTCTTTCATCACATCCACGTTCGCGTTTTTTTGCTGCTTGACCACTGCGAGCAGAGTTTGTTCTTCGAACTCGCGGTTGCCCATATCGCGCGCCTCGACCACGCCGTCGGTGTAAAATACGAAGTAGTCGCCCGGCGCGAGCGGCAGCGTCACTTCTTCCAAAGTCGAGCCGAAGAGCGCGCCGCGATCTAGGCCAATGCCCAAGCCACGCGGCTGCATGAGCGTCGGCTCTTTATCATGCGGGTACCAGAGCAAGGGATTGTGCCCGGCGCGGCTGAGCGTCATGCGCATGTTCGCGGGATCGAACACGGCGTAGATCAAACTGATGAACAAATTCTTTTCGAGGCTGCGCGTTAAAATTTGATTGGCTTGAATCAACACTTCGCGCGGCGATTCGTAGATGCGGACGAGCGCTTCCATCACGCCTTTGACTTGCGCCATGTAAAACGCCGCGGCCGTGCCTTTGCCCGAAACGTCGCCCACGATCACCGCGAGCTTGCCGCCGATTTGAAACACGTCATAATAATCCCCTCCCACCTCCTGCGCGGCGATGCTCGTGCCCGCCACTTCAAGGCCCGGCACTTTGGGCATGGTCTTGGGCAAAAGTTTTTCCTGGGCCTCGTGCGCCACGCGCAGCTCTTGCGCGAGCCGTTCTTTTTCCAACGAAGCATTGAGCAGACGCGCGTTTTCGAATGCGATAGCGGCTTGATCGGCATACGATTGCAGCATGTCCTGATCGAACTGATCGTAGCTGAAATAATCGTGCTTGGCCGAATAGAGAATGCCGAAAATTTGGTCGCGCGAAATGAGCGGCACGGCGAGCAACGCGCCGATGTCGTTCTTCCATTCGGAGAGCGGCTGCATGCGCGCGTCGTCGTGCGTGTCGTTCGCGAGCAGGCTCTTGCGATTTTGGATGACCCACCCGCTGATGCCCGAGCTCGTGCTCAAGGGCATCGCGCGCTTTTCTTCCTCTGTAAGATTGACCGCGGAAACCAGTTCGAGCGTAGCGTTTTTTTCGTCATACAGCTCGAGCCAGGCGAAGTCAGACTTGGTAACTTGCAACGCGCGCTGCGTGATCATGGCCGTGAGCTTGTCCTTCTCCATAAAATGGCTGATGGACTGCGTCAACTCTTGCAGCGATTTGATGGCGTCGATCTTTTCATCAAACAAACCCGCGGTGGGCAAACTGAAAAACAAGAGGAACGCCGAGACGCCGGCATAAACCGCGAGGTAAAGCGACACGGCGCTGACGAGACTCGCATAGGCGACGCTATATTCCGCGACGAAACTCGAGCGCACGGCGCTGGTGAGATAGCCTCCCATGGCGCAAACGAGAACAGCGAGCAGAAACACGAGCCACTTCTGGCGGCGATTGAGGAATTGAATCCACGCGGTGCGAAACGCGTTGAGCACGATCAAGATGATCACGAGCACAAACGCGACGATGCCGAGCGGTCCGTTCTCCGTGGGGCTGTTCGCAAGGCTCACGCGCCCGAGCGCGGAGTTGACCGCGGCAAAGAAGAGCATGGCGAGCAGGAGCACGCGATAGTTGCGCAGCGTGCCGCTTTTGCTTTTATAAAAAACGAGAATGCGCAACAGCCCGAGCGCGGCCACGTGCAGCAGGATCAAAAACAGCGCGGCCAAAGTGCCGAGCGCAAAAAAATACGTGGAGCCATAAATGCGGGGCGAGGAAGCAAAGGCTTCCTCTTGTGGCATCAAATATCGATTCACGAGCATAAATACGACGAAGCCCGCGAACACGCCCAAGCCGAGCTTGCGCAACACGTGCAGAATGCGCCGGTCTTTAAACACCGGAAGCTGCTGAAAGAGCGGCACGAGCATGATCAACGCGGCGAGCAAGACGCCGTCGCGAATGAGACGAATGATTTCGGGCGTGCGCCCCACGATCAGCCAGATCATGTCGAGGAGCGTGAGCGCGAGGAAGGTGATGAACGGAACGGAAAGGAGGATTTTTTTGAGGAAGTTTTTCATGCAGGCGCCGGCGAGTGAGCAATACCGCTTCGTGCTTTATAAAATGATAACGAAGCAGCGCTGCAAAGTCAAGCCGTGATTTCCTGACGTTTGCATTCGTCGGCGGTGAGGGGATGGGAGTGATTGGATTGATGGAGTTGTGGATGGATGGAGTTGTGGAGTGGTGGAGCTGGGGAGTGTTGGAGTTGTGGAGTGTTGGAGTTGTGGAGCTGGGGAGTGGTGGAACTGGGGAATGTTGGAGTTGTGGAGTTGTGGAGTGGTGGAGT
>CAYNDW010000190.1:0-9809 GCA_964395375.1 uncultured Cytophagia bacterium | reverse complement strand
CAGCCGGCATTACGCCAAAATGTGTTTTGACGGCACGCACATTTGGGTCACGGCTCATATCGTGGACAAAGAGGAAGAGCAATCACAAAGCAAAGCCGGACAGAAAATCGGCGTCATTCATCGCATTCTAATTTGAGGAGCGTGCGTTGCGCGTCATTTTCAAAATCCTGCTTTGGCCGTTGTTCGCGTTGCGCCAGCTTTTGCATTGGGCTTATGATCCGTTGCGCAAGGAGCGCGAGAGTATCGGCGCTCGGCGTGTGGATCGCCGCCAATTCGTGCCGCTGTTGGCGCAGACGATTTCCTCGGTGCGCTACGCGGACGGCAGAATGCTCGTCATCTCGCAACAGCCGGCGGCGACGAGCGCGAATGGCGTGCAGCAGGAGATCGGCGCCAAGCCGTTTGACCTCGACACGGACGGTGCATTCATTTGGTACACGGACCTTGGGAGCGCGGAGCGCAGCGTGTTGCGATTGGCGCGCGACGGGCGCGAGCTGCAGGCGTTGCCCATCAAGGCCAAAAGTTGGGCCCTCGCATTCGATGGAAAGCATATGTGGGTCACGCATCCGGAAGCAAATGCCGTGAGCCGGGTCAAGCTTTCGGCGCGGAGAAAAGTCCAAGGCATTCGCACCATTGCGCTAAAAAAGAGCGCTTCCAATACGGCCGAGCCGCTTCATCCCTCCGAGATCGCGTATGCCGAAGGCCGGGTGTGGATTGCCTGCCGCGGCGGGCTGGTGCGAGTCGATATCAAATCGTGCCGGCAAGATTTTGTTGCTTTGAATTTCACGCCCATGCTGCTCGCATATGACGGACGTGATCTGTGGATGGCGCATGCCGTCGAAAAGCAAAGCGGTCTATGGCAAATAAAGAAGTGCGACATGCAGGGCCGTCTTGTTCCTTTCAAACAAGAGCTCGCGTTGAGCGATCAACCTCACGGCTTGGCGTTTGACGGCACGCATCTCTGGGTCATGCACGACGACGGCGCGATGAAAATCGATATTTTAGAAAATGATTTAGAAGGCAACGCTTCGTCGAACGAAAGGCTGACTGCCGCGGCGTTTGACGGCGAAATGCTGTGGGCCGCGGCGCCGGAGGAGGGCCGCATCAATCGCATCGATATACGCGCCAAGAGCGTGTTGAGCCACGTCCGTCCATTGGAGCGCGCGCTGCAGACCCCGCGCAACTACGCCCGCATGTGCTTTGACGGCAGCTTCATGTGGCTCACGGATTCTATCGAAACGGCCGGGCAGACGCACGGCGTGATTTATCGTTTTCTGGTTTAGAAGATGGCTACGAAATCTGCGCAAGGAGAATAAACATGACCACCGCGTTGAAAGAGTGTCCGGACACGAAGCCTAGCAAGTTCAAGCGCGTGCGCCCGTTCAACGGCATGATGCTGACGGAAGAGGACTATCGCCAGGAGCAAAACTACTTTCGCGAGAAGATCAAGCTCCACAACCGCGTGCACGGCTACGGCATCGTGTGCGGATTGCAAATCGAAAAGATTGTTGTTACCGTCGAAGAGCTCGCGCAAAACTCCGACAAGGCTTACAGCCTTCGCTTGCATTCGGGCATGGCGATCGATTGGAACGGCGAGGAGATCATCGTGTGCGAAGATCGCGACGTCAACTTGCGCAAGTGCATCAGCGACATCGTGCTGAAAAAATCCGCGCACTGCCAAACCTCGCCGGGCACGGTCGAGATGATCGTGGGGATCAAGTATGACGAGCGCCCCGGGGAGCCGCGAGCAATCTTTGCCCCGCACTGCGGCAACGCGGATAAGCCCGCGGAGTTTTCGCGCACGTGTGAAAGCTATAACGTGCATCTGTTCGCCATGGATGATCCGGCGCTGCCCCAACCCGATAGCATGCATCCAGATTGGAGCTGCCCGCTGCGCAAGGAAACGGGGCATTCCATTTTGCTAGGAAAAATAAGTTTCAACAAGACCGATAGGAAGATCACGACGGTCACCTCTTTTCAAGATTATTTTCATGAGTTTCCGCTTTCCTATCCACCCAGCGCGCCGGAAAATCAATTTATCCCCGTGGCCTTGATCGAACGAATGGCGAAACAAGTGAACTGGGTCAATGTTTCGTTGGTCACGGGCATGGAAAAAGATGCGGCCGCGGACGCGCTGGTGAGCAAGGGTTTTTCGGATGCAAAAATCAAATATCTGGCTTTGGAAAAAATGCCTGCGAGCTTTCTACGTTTTTTGTTTCAAAGAAATGCGGGGTATTTGCCCTTTGCTGCCAATACCGAAGAGGTCTTGTTGGTTCATGACAGTTTCAATGCGGTTTTGTTTCCCATTGCCGCGCCAGAGGTGGAATTCACCACCGCGCTGCAAGCCAGCGTGTCGAACGCGGGCTGGGTCAATGTTGCAGCGAATGTCGCCGGCAGTAACAAACAAGACGCTATTGCTGCATTGACATACACGGGTTTTGCAAGAGACAAAATCAAATGCGTCGATTTCGTGCCGCAGCCGCCGCAGCCTTTTCATCGCTATCTCTTACGACGGCGGGCTGAGGGGTATTTGGCTTTTGCCAAAACTGATGAAGGAATCCTTTTGGTGTGCGCGACCGTTGCCGCCAACAAATTGGTCCAATTTCCAGTCATCGTTTCCCAAGAAGAACTTGACCGGCTTGTCATTCCCTACAACGATTGCAGTAATTGATCGTGCGAAAATGCAATGAGGTTCGATCATGCCTGAATTTAAAATACAGCGTGTGAATTACTTCGAAGGCCAGCGCTTGCGCGTCAAAGATTTTGAAGACGAGCAAACCTATCACCTCGACATGCGCCGGCGCCATAACAAGAATCTGCACAGTTGGGGCATTGCCGAGGGCTTGAGGGTGAATCGCGAAAAGGACACCAACAAGGTCACAATCAGCCCGGGTATGGCCCTCGACGCCGAAGGCCGTGAGATTATTTTGGAAGAGCCTTGGGTGGTGGATAACATTCTCACGCTCACCTCCGCGGCTGGCGGCGATTTTATTCTGACGTTGGCGTATGACGATGAGCAAGTGAGTAGCGCGAACAACGGCCTTTGCAGCGCCGGCCTCACGCGCGTCGCTGAAAAGGCCGGCCTGTTTCTGCGCGCTGAAATCGGAGAGTTTATCCGCGACGGCAAAGAAGTGCCTTTGGCCAAAATCATCATCGAAAATTGCACAATCAAAGGCGACCCCGACGAATCCGTGCGCGAGGAGGTGAAGCTAGGCAAAGCGGTCAAGATCGCCGGCGATACTATGACCGGGCAATTGCGCATTGATCTGTCTGACGCCAAGGGCGCGGAGGCGCAACGCGCACATTTGCACCTTATCGCAAAGAACGAGGAAGCCGAGCCCGTCGGCAGCATTTCGACGAATCGCAATAGCATCAGGTTTTGGAAGTCTGTCGCGTCGGACACGACGGCAGTGCCGCCGCTGGTCGAGTTGTTGGCAGGCGGCCTGCGCGTGGAAAAAACTGATACTCAAAACACCGGAGATGACAAGGCGAGCAACGGCATCACCCTCAATGATGCCAGCAAAGAGTGGCAAATTTTTCAGTTGAGTAAAGACGCTCAAACCGGCCCGCCGCGAGGGTTGATCATGGGGGACGTCGTCACCGTTGGCAACAGCAAGAAAATCCGCCCACGGCTCATGATTGACACGCCGGATTTGGCCGATCATCATGGCACGGTTAGCATCGGAGCAAATAAAGCCGAAGCTAGATATCGCGCAAATCTGAAAGTCTTTGGCAAAGACGATTTGACGAAACCAGTTTCGGACCGAATATTCTCTTTAGACGTTGACGGCATCGTCAATGCGAAAAATTATTATCAAAACGGGGAGATCTTGGCCCAGTCGGCTTGGGAAAACGTCACGAATGGCATCGCATACAATAAGCCCGGCAAGAATGTTGGCATCGGAACGGTTGAGCCTCAAGCTAGGCTGCAAGTTTCCGGCGGCGCAATCATGCCCGCTGTTGGCAATGCGGAAAACGCGGGCATTCAGTTTCCTCCTGATCCCGGCGCGGGCTCTGGGGATCGCGCTTTCATTCGGTATTTTGTCGAAGCCGGGGAAAGCACCAAGCTGTTGATTGGGTGTGAAAATGACGCCGATGATCGCATCAGTTTTCAGCAAGCCGGGGCAGAGAGGTTGACCATCTATGACGGCAACGTCGGCGTCGGAACTACGGCTCCGCAAAAGAATCTTCATATTCAAGGCGCCAGTTCCGCTCCTTTTGTGAAAGATGGGAATGACCGGCCGGGATTGGCCATTACCGGAAATTATCCCGAGCTGGATTTGTTTAGCGGGGCAGATAACCCAAATCATGGGCCAACGATTCGGCTGGGAGCTTACAACGATGCGCAAATGCAAGCATTCAAACATTGGGTGATTGGCATCGCCGGGCGCAATGCTTCGTTTCTGGATATCGGCTTCAGCGACAGAAATGATCCGAATCCTCACGCTGGAATTCGCGACGCCGTCAAAACGATTCTCACTTTGCTCGAGAGTGGCAATGTCGGCATCGGGACATTAAGCCCATCTGCTCGGCTCGTGGTGAATGACTCTGCCAGCGCCGAATTGCGCGTCGATGGCAACAATGGAACCTTCGGTCTTTATCTGGGCGCGGATCAAAATCATCCCTGGATTGGCACGCGAACCAATCATGATTTGAGAATCTTCACGAATGCGACGGAAAAAGTGCGCATTCAAGCCGACGGCAACGTTGGCCTCGGCACGGCCGCGCCGGCTGAAAAGCTGCACGTTGCCGGCAATCTGCGTTTGAACAATGACCGCGCCGAAATCTATGTGAACGATCGCAATCACATGATCGTTCTTCGCGGCCTGCAAGACCGCACACCGCAGAATAGCACGTCTTATTATCAATTCGGCGGCACATTGGCGGAGGAGCGCGGCCATCGCTTTTATACCGGCGGCGCCGCTGGAGATCAAATCGAACGATTGAGAATCTCGAATGACGGCATTTATATGGCTGGCAAGATCGGCCTGGGCACGACCGCGCCGCTCGCCAATCTCCACTTGGAAAGCGACCGGGCCGAGCTTCGCATCAAAAATACCAATGCCAATGATTTTGCTTTTGTGAGCCTGAGAGGCCCGCAAACTGATTTTTGGGATATTGCGCTTAAAGGCAACTCGTCCAATCTTGAATTTCGTCCCAACGGCGGCGATGCTAATCGTGTGATTATTTCGCCAACCGGGCAGATCGGCATCGGCACGCAAGCACCGTCGGAAAAATTAGAAGTCGCCGGCAATCTCAAAATATCCAACAACGGCCACGCGATCATAACCGGCAACGTCGGCATCGGCACAACGGGCGCGCCTTTGGCCCGGCTTCATATTCTCGGCGTGGCAAACGCGGCGAGCGATCTTTTGCTGCAAAGCAGCGGCGGGACCAATCTTATACTCACAAGTCTTGACGCTACCGCTGGCGAGACCGCTTCGGCGAAAATCGGCGCGCGCAGCAACTCTCCGCTTCACATTCTCACGAACGATCAAGCGCGCATTCATATTTCCGCGGACGGCAAAGTCGGCGTCGGCAAAATCGCAGATGCAGCTCATCAGCTCGACGTGCAAGGCAACGTCAATGCAACCGGCTTCACGGTCAACGGCAGCGCGTTGGCCTCCAGCCAATGGCAGAGCGGGACAAACGGTATTATCTTTCCAACTGGCAACGTCGGCATCGGCACGACTCAATCTCCCTCCACAAGATTAGAGGTCGCCGGCGATTTGAAAGTATCTGCCAACGGCAGTATCGGCATTGGCACAACCAGCGCGCCCTCGGCCCGGCTTCATATTCTCGGCGCTGCAAACGTTACTAGCGATCTTTTGCTGCAGAGCAGCGGCGGGACCAATCTCAAACTAGCAAGCCTTGATGCTGCCGGCGGCGAGGCGGCTTCGGCGAAAATCGGCTCGCAAAGCAACTCTCCGCTTCACATTCTTACGAGCGATCAATCGCGCATTCACATTTCGGCGGATGGCAAAGTTGGCATTGGCAAAGACGCAGCCGCAAATCATCAGCTCGATGTGCAGGGCAATGTCAACGCTACGGGCTTCACGGTGAACGGCAATGCGTTGGCCTCAAGCCAATGGCAAACGAGCGGAGCAAACGATATTAGCTTTTCCGCTGGCAATGTCAGCATCGGCGCAGCAGCGAGCGCCAGCGAGAAACTCAAGGTCACGGGGAAGCTGAACGTGACTGAGGAGGCAACGTTGAATGGCAATGTTGCTGTCGGCACCGCGACCAACGCGGCGAACCTGAATGTGACCGGCACGTTGAATATCGACAGCACTTCAGCGCTCAATGGCAATGTCAGCATCGGCGCGGCGAACAAGCCTGCGAATTTGGATGTGACCGGCGCTTCAACCCTTGCTGTCGCGAACATTGGAAATGCGCGAGCTCCCGACCCGAGGGCGATTGTGCTTACTGCTCACGGCATGATCGAATCAACAACGGGCGGGTTCAAGTTTCCCGACGGCTCTATTCAAACCACCGCGGCGAGCCTTCAGCCCATAACAGCCATACCCCAAACCGCGGCAATGGCAGCACCAACCGTTGATCGCAGCTTCGGCATCGGCACCGACTCGCCCAAGGCCAAACTGCACGTGCGCGGCGAGAAACGCCGCTTCGACGCCCTGCTCATCAACGATGGCATGTCGGGTTCGAAAGACTTCCTTTTGCAAAAAGAAGCGCGCCTTGCCACGCTGCAATCCAGCGAAGGCAGCTTAATGACGTTTGATTTGGAAAACTTGAATGTCGGCATCGGCACGGCCAAAGCGCCCACGGAAAAATTGGAAGTGGCGGGCAATATCAAAGTCGAGGGCGAAGCGCTGATCATGGAAGACGTCACCATCGGCACCAAAGAATTGCCCGCGGATTTGGAAGTGTTGGGGCAATTGTTCGGCGCCGCCAAAGGCCCGGCAGCCGAAGCGTTTCGCATCGCCGTAGGCCAAACGCCAACGCCGGCGATTTGGAAGCAAGAGCAAGATAGAGAAAACGTCGTTTATGTCGATGTCGATAGCAGCTCCGGCGGCTTCACTGCGCCGCCCTTTTATTTCACCAGCCTGCACGGCGACAGCGATCATTGGGCCACGGTCGGCGTCACCAGCATTCACAAATCCACGGCCAAAGGCTTTCGCGTGTTCGTGCACCAGAAAGGCATCACTTCGGAGCGCGCGCGGGAATTGAATTGGCAAGTGAAATGGCTGGCCGTGGGCAATTGAGGCGCATGCTCATTCCTTGAGGCCATGGCTCGAACCAGCAAGACGTGGAATATGCCGACAGCGTCATCGGGTCATTTGCTGCGCCGTCATTAAAAGTATTAGGCAACCAAACGCAGAATGAAATTCTGAAAGTTTGTGCCGCCCCGAAAGGCGCATTTAACACGGAGACACTGAGAGCACGGAGATGTCACGGAGTAAAAACACGAAGCTTCTGGCTTTTGCTAGAATTTGCTCAGTGCTACTCTGTGAACTCCGTAGCTCTGTGTTGACAGGTTTATCCACTTGATCCGTTAAATCCGCTGACAGAAATTTTTTTTTGTGACGTTTGAATTCGTAAAAGACTAAAAGAGGAGATCATGCGATGAAAGAGAAACTGGAGCAACGCCTCAAAGAACTCAAAGCCGAATATGAATCCGGGCAAAGAATCATGGCGGATTTGATGGCCAAGCAGGCCAGCTTGCGCGAAACCTTGTTCCGCATCAGCGGCGCGATTCAGGTTTTGGAAGAAGAACTCGCGCAAGAAAACGGCGCAACGCGACCGCGTCTCGATACGGAAAACGAGCTGGCAGCAGTCATACAATAGCTCCCCGGCCCAACGCGGATCCCGTAAGCGGGACAGCCAAAAAGAATTTTGTAAGCGGATTTAACGGATGAAGCGGATACTGACCAGGTTTATCCGCTTGATCCGTTCAATCCGCTTACAGAAAAGTTTTTGCTTTTAAAGCAAAGATTTCACTTCGTCTCCGTTTCTTCCGTTGCGAATGTGAAGAAGATTTTGCTTGAGGAAATTCATGGGATTTCAGCCCGCACAAAAACAACCCAGCGAGAAATCGCCGCGAAGCGCCCGTTCGCGAGAAAAGGCCGAAGAACGCCAACCCAACGGCCTCCATGAATTTCCGCTGCGCACTTCTTTAAGCTCCGGTTTTCCTCCCGCCGATTTTCCAGCAACGCCCTCTCACATTCATTTTCTGCAACGCACCATTGGCAACCGCGCCGTCGGACGTGTTCTGCAAGCGAAACTCACCATCGGCCAGCCGGATGATCAATACGAGCATGAAGCCGACCGCGTGGCGGACCAGGTGATGCGCATGCCGGCACCGGTCGCGAATGGCGGAGAAGACGAAGAGCAAATGGTGCAAGCCAAGTCTCTCGCCGGTCAAATTTCTCCTCTCGTGCAGCGGCAAGTTGGTGAAGAGGAAGAAGAGCCGCTGCAAGCGAAGGCGCTTTCCTCTGCCCCTCACCTTCAAAGAAAATGCCCGGCCTGTGAAAGCGGCGGCGGGACTTGCCCCGAATGCGCGGAAGAAGAGAAGCTGCAACGCGAGCCGCTCGCCGCGGAGATCACGCCATTAATTCAGCGTCAAACTGAAATGCCCGAGGAAGAGGAAACGCTTCAAACCAAACCGTCTTCATCTCATACCCCACAGGTCACTCCGAATATCTCTGCGAACATTAATGCCATGCGCGGCAACGGTCAGCCCTTGCCTGCTTCCGCGCGCGCTTTTTTCGAGCCGCGTTTTGGAGTTGATTTCAGCGGCGTACGCGTGCATACAAACGGCCGCGCAGCAGAAACTTCGCGAGCGGTGAATGCTCGTGCTTTTACGGTGGGAAAAGATGTTGCGTTTGGCGGCGGGCAGTATGCGCCGGAGAGTTCTGAGGGAAGGAAGTTGCTGGCGCATGAGTTGACGCATGTGGTGCAGCAGCAAAAGATTTCTCCCAATGGCGCAAAAATACAAAGTCAAAAAGGCGAAGCTAGGCATTTTGCCAATAAGGTATCCCAGCAAATCTCGGAATCTTTAGGAGGCAAGAAGGTTTGTATCAGTAGCCAATCAAGCCAAGCTACAGCAGACGCCGCGGACAAGGAAGCGCTCCTCATGCAACGTGCATTGAGGCGCCCTAGAGAAGTACGCGCTGAGATTACAAAATTAACTGGAATAGATGAAATTCCCCAATCTGTAGTTCGAGAACTTGCCTTACGCTTACGCTTACGCCGCAAAGCTTTAAATCTGCAACGCAAACGGGCGGAATTTCGCCGGCGACATTATATTTGTTTTTCGGATGGCACTTGCGGCTATTTGGGAACAACCGAATCCGAATATACGCAACAACAATCTTTATGGATTGACCAGCTTCAGGCCTTATATACACAAATTCGTCAAGGCCATATTGAACCCGTGGGTATAGCAAACATGCGGTTGGCTGTGCTCGACTCGTTTGGCAAAGAGGTAGATACCAAAGACGCTATCCGCATCACTGAAACGACTATTACATTCAGCGAAGAAGAAGGCACAACCTTCGAAGTTGAAACTAAATGGGAGCAAAATCGTGGGTTCCCAAGCTTGCCTAAGGAGCGCCCTCATCAAGGGCTCGTCTATTTATTTGTCGCGGTAACCAGTCCAACGGATATTCGCGAGAATAATTTGGCGGCAGCAAATACGGCAAGAAACGCGGTTCACTCAAATTCCGCCATCTTTGATCCTGCAACAGATCGCGCCGAAGTGAAGACCTGCGACTCTATTGAAGCTTTTATCGATCTCGTTAGAAATTTAGAAGCCGATTGCAAAAAAAATAATCTGCGTGTTCGACAGCTCG
>CAYNDW010000189.1:0-9811 GCA_964395375.1 uncultured Cytophagia bacterium | reverse complement strand
CATTTATTTTGGCTGCGGCTCGTCCGCGTTGCGCACTGGAGTTCATATCCAGCGCCCCAAAAGATTCCTGCGGAATGACACGCATGGGCAACGGTTTCCGCACCAAAAACTCACTGCCCGCAAAAGCTTGAGGTGCCGAACGGAATGATTTTGATATTTTGAATCAGAGTGCCGTTCGAAATTTTTACGCTGTCCGCGCGGGTTGCGGCGAGGTCGCCGTCCAAATCATAAAAGCCGATGGCCTCGGGCGGATTACCCGTCGGCTCCAAACTACCGTCGAGATCTTCATCCTTTGCCGCCGCGGGCCAATACGTGCCGTCGGGAATATTGCTGATCGTAAACTCGCCGTTGTCGCTCGACACATAAGTGATCGCCGCGAGCGTGCTGCGCAACACCTCCGTGGCTTGCGAAGGATTGGGCAGAATGCGCAAGATCACCGAAACGAAATCTGTGGTCAACAATCCCACCAAAGAATTTTTTGGCGAACTCGTTCCGCCCGCGCACTCAACTTTGCCCGTCACTTTGCCTTTGGGAAAATCCGCGGCAGTGGTAAAACTGACTTCCGCGGCGGAGGATAACGTTTGCCCGCGCGTGCCTTTCGCCGTATAGAGCACCGCGGTATAAGCCGTGTTGGCTTTCAACGTCACAGTCGCGGACAACTCTTTGCCGTCGGCGCTCAACACCAAACTCGCGCTTGACAATCCCGCAGGGATCGGCGCGACGAACAAGCCCACACTTGAATCGATCACCGGCGCGCTGAACGCCAGCCGAAACGTGGTTTGCAACGGAACGTTCTTCGCGCCGTCCGCCGGAAAAGTGCTCTGCACTTTCAAGCTCGAGATCGCCAAACGCAGCGCGACGCCATTTACCGCCGCGCTCGCCACGACGATGCTGTCCGCAATGAAATCCGTGTTTGCGTCATAGCCTTGCATGCGGTCGCTGCCCTGTTCCAAGCTAAAGCGGCCGTTGCGATCAACATCAAGCGCGGAGAAGGGCCAATATGTGCCCGGCGGAACGTTGGTCAACGTGTATGCTCCGGTCGAATCCTTGATCGTCGTCACGCTCACCAAGTTGTTTAAGAAATCTTGATCGGGCGCGCTCGCTTCAAACACGGCCAAAGGTTGCTTGCGCAACAAGCCGACAAAGCCGCGCGTGGGTTCGTTGAAAGGCGCAACCGAAACGCCGCTCACCGTTCCCGCTGCGTTTGCGCTGCCCGTGCTAAAATGGCTCACGAACGGCGTGCGCAAACGGTCGGAAAATTTATCCGAAGCGGAGAAAATCACCACGGAGTAGTTCGTGTTCGCAGAGAGCGCGGCGCGGGAGATAATTTGTTTGGGATCGCTTCCGGCCTGGAGCGAAGAATAAAAATTTTGCGGCGCGGGCGCGAGCACCATGCCGAGCGTGCTCACCGGCACTTCCGCGCTGAACGTGATCGTCGGATTCGTCGCGGCCGCCACGCCCGTCGCGTTGTCGCTCGGGCTCACGCTCACCACGTGCAAATCCGGAAACGGATCGGGTGAATTGGGCAAAGTCTTTTTGCTGCACGAGGCGGCGAGCAACACGAGAGCAAACAGGGATAGCGTTCGCAAGCAGAGAGCAGCGACGCTCAAGCGGGCCAGCGTGTTGATTGCACTTCTTCGCATTTTTTAGACTCCTTCTCTTTAAGAAATGTCATTCTGGAAGAACCTTCCCTCGCACTCGTCAGAACTCTTAAAACTTGGTTTCATTCCCGAGCTAAAAAAAGCTTCTTGCAGAATGACAGCGTTGCGACAGGATAGACCAGAGGCATGACGTGGACCAACAAATCAAAGCAGCCAAAGCTTGCGCACAAAATCTTTGAACGCGGCCAACGCGCGGCCGCGATGGCTCACGAGGTTCTTTTCCGCGAGCGTCATTTCCGCGAACGTGCGCTGCGTTTCATGAGCAATGAACACCGGATCATAACCAAACTGGCCCGCGCCTTTCGGCGCAGAGCCGATGTTGCCCGCGCATGCACCTTTAATAAAGTGAACTTCGCCCTCAACTGCAAATGCAATTACACTGCGAAACTCCGCGCCGCGTTTGTGCTCGGGCACGTCTTTCAGCGCCGCCAAAAGTTTTTGCACGTTGTCGCGATAGCTCGCGCGCTCGCCCGCATAGCGGCTGCTGAACACGCCCGGTGCGCCGTGCAACGCCTCGACGAACAAGCCGGTGTCATCGGCCAGCGCGGGCAAGCCCGTGTGCGCGTGAATCGCCATCGCTTTCTTGGCCGCATTGGCTTCGAGCGTGTCGCCGTCTTCCACCACCTCCGGCGCGGAGGGAAAACTTTCGAGCGTGAGAATGTCGATCGGCATTGCGGCGAGCGCGTCGCGCATCTCGATTACTTTGTCGCGATTGCGCGTGGCGAGAACGATTTGGCGGCGTGCGGGCGTTTTCATTTCGAAAGTTTCGTGTGAGTTTATTTTTTGTGCGCCCTGCCTGCGTTGTCATTCTGGAAGAAACTTCCCTAGCGCCGGCATCACGCCTTATTTGAAATTCGTGTCAAGTGCGAGGGAAGGTCATTACAGGATGACAATTACGGGAAGCGTCTTGTGAATTGGTTGTAGAGCGGCGTTCCGATGCGCTTAGTAGTTCTCAATCTTATCCACGATCCCGACAATCGAAGCATCCACCGGCGAAAGATTGTTGCGCAGAGGAATTCCCGCCTCGCGCGCGGTGACATAAAACACCGTCTCGCCCGGCCCAGCGCCGATGGTATCAATCGCCACGAGCGGCGCGCCGGTGGGCTGCGCGAAACGATCAAGCGGCTGCAAGATTTGCATCTTCGTCCCTTCCAAGCTTTCATCTTTCTGCGTCGCCCAAATCGTGCCGATCACACGTGCGAGGAACATGGCGCTCAACCTTTCAAACAAGAATCATTGTTTTCTTTGCAGCAGGTCACTTTTATGTCGAACCCCTTATTGCAACGTTCTGGTTGCCGGGAGCACCTCATACACTCCTTCATTCTACTTTGGCTTTTGCCAAAATCTGTGCTTTTATCACCTCGACATTCCGAAACGCAACGGCCATATCGGATTCAGTGATATCCATCGGAAAAGGGTATCTCACATTGACGCCATAATCGGTCAACATCAAACACGCTTCTTCCATCTTCTTGAAACCGTTCTCATACTTTTGGCAGCTCTTGTTCAACTGAATCAAATCATGCGTTCTTTGGATCTCTTCGCCTTGGAGCGCGAGGAAGCCTTTGAGATACTTTTCCGCTGCTTGTTGGCAATGATAGCAAATAATCTCAACTGGAATCGGGTGCATGTTCCGGAGAAAAACTGCCGAAGCCAAATCCGACGCGGCAATTTTGAACCATTCTTTCGCAATGTCTTTATTGTCCATGGATTCTTATCCCGTCACGCATGATTTTATGTTCCAAGGTATTGCTCAGTTTCGCCCTCTCTAAAAATTCCTCTTCGCCATATACTAATATATCGAGAGGACTGGTGATGAGATCGAGCAATTCCCGGCGGATTTCACGCGTGAGTTCGATCTTTCTTTTGTCCTTCAGCGCGGTAATCACACACAGGTCGATGTCACTCTCTTGCACCGCATCGCCATTCGCCTGCGAGCCAAAGAGAATGACTTGCTTCGCCTCGAATTTTCGCGCTAACACTTCGCGCGCTAATTCTACTTGCGCACGCGTTTGCATGGTCATTGGTATTTCCCTTCGAATTTGTTGCTCTAATTTCGTAGCCCTACTCCCTTGTGGGGTATCGTTGCAATCACACTATCATGACGAACCGAACCTCAGCTTCGCTCGCGCTTTTGCTTTCAACGCCTCGACCTCGCGGTCTTTCGGCTCCGCGGTGGTAACCAGCGCTTCCAACAAGTTTTTTGAGATGCGCGTCACTTGCTCGACCGCATGTTCGAACGCGGCTTCATTCGGCTTGGAGGGTTTGTTCAAGCCGCTGATCTTGCGCACAAACTGCAGCGAAGCCGCGCGCACCTCGTCGTCCGTCGCCGGCGGGGCGAAGTTGTAGAGGGTTTTGATGTTTCGGCACATGAGAGGTGGTTCCTTCGCTAATTATTGGAAGCATTTCACGCATTTGCTGTATGGCGGCGAACAAGCAACTGCTAAATAAGGCCGACTCAACGGAACTATCCGAATTCCCAACTAGGCGAAGTGTGAACACTTTAGAAGTAACTGACTAGCGGGGGGACTTTTCAAATTAACTAATGAGCGTCATACGTCATTTATTTTCATCTCGCTGATAAATACTCGCTGGCGGGATTACTATGACAGGGTTCTCTACATAATCGTGGAAGAAGTGCCACCGAACAAGCGCTTTCGGATAACCTCTTCTGACCATAAATTCGTTCAAGATTTTATTCACGCATATCACTATGTTCGCGTCTTCATTCTCTTCTGCGCCAATGATGATGTTGTCGGCTAGGTCATCATCAGCCCATATGGCGTGTCGATCCTTTAAATCACTCACTAAAAATGCCTGAAAGCCTGCGGCGACTAGCCGAAATGGCACTTCTATGTTGCTCTGTAACCAAATGTAGAGCGAGCGCAATCGCTCAATCGACACTCCTAATCTCTTTATGTAGCCTACAATCAGTAGTGAAAGAACTTCCCCTCCCGTAAGCATTTTTTTCGCCTTCTCAACATGAGCAGCGTTTGTGCCGAGTGCCTTCTCTATACTTTCAAGTTGTTCGACGAACGATTTCTCGAAATGCTCACTTGCTGAGTTTGAGAGTATACGCCGGAGGCGAACCACTGCAGAATTTTCGTCAATTAATTCTCGAAGTCTTGCACAACAATAAGTTTCATACTCCGGAAGCATAACCCGACTAAGCCACAGGTAAGGAAAATGATCAGGTTTCTTACGAAAATACTCAGTTGCTAATTTGGGGTCAATCTCTCTATCCAGCAAAATAGCGATTCTTACTTGTGCTTGTGACTGTTCAAGTAAACGCAAGTCCTGAGGTACTTGGCTAGGTGAAAAGAACAACTCGAATACAATTCTCCTACCGTTGAAGAAAAAGAGGATAAGGTCGTTACGCCCGCCCAACACCCCAGACACCTCTGGCACGGCAGCAGCGTCGGGATGCATTCGGGAAAGCAAATGGACTAGTCTTTCTTCAACCATGCCATGCAGGCGATTACGCCCCTTTGCGTTCTTTACTAGGCTTATAAAACCGTCGAGTGTCGAATTAGGCATTGTTTAACAGGACTGATTTTAGAAAAATTCCATTCTTAAAAAGAACTGGAACAAAACGTCGATTAACATTACAGAATTCCCTCTTGAGAGTCAAACAGAAATCCCACGTCGCGCGCGAAGTCGGACTTTCGCAAAAGGTGTTTGATTGTCTTGTGAAGTGTCGACGCGAAAGTCCGGCTGCGCTCTTTATCAAAAACAATTTTGCCCTCTGGCAAACTTTATCTACATTGCGCGCGCAACAAATTCCAATTCGCGCGATCACTTTCACTGTGGAGAGGAGCACGATGTCACCAGATTTTCAAACCGGCATTATCGGCGCCGGCTTTGCCGGTCTCATTGCCGCGCTGCGGCTGCAACAATCCGGAAGAAATTCCTTCGTGCTCTTTGAGCGCGCCGATGACGTGGGCGGCACGTGGCGCGACAACGTTTATCCGGGCTGCGCGTGCGACGTGCCTTCGCATCTCTATTCCATTGCCACGGAGCCGAATCCCAATTGGTCGCGCATGTATTCTCCGCAAGCAGAGATTTGGGACTACATGCGCAACGTCGTGCAGAAGAATCAACTCGAAAAACACATTCGCTATCATGCGGACATCGTGCGCTGCGAGTTTGTGGCAGAAGCAGGCTTTTGGAAAGTGAGCGATCAACAAGGCCGCGTGACCACGGTGCGCATGCTCATTGCCGGGCTTGGTCCGCTCAATCGCGCGAAGCTGCCGGAGATCAAAGGTCTCGAAATTTTTCAAGGCAAGGTGCAGCACTCTTCGCGCTGGGATAAAAGCTATGCTCTCGCAGGAAAGCGCGTGGCCGTGATCGGCACGGGCGCGAGCGCGGTGCAAATCGTTCCGACCATTGCGCCGGAGGTGGAGCGCCTCGTGGTGTTGCAACGCACGCCGGCGTGGGTGAATGATCGATTCGATTTCACGATCCCGGAATTTCTGCGCGGCTTCATGCAAAAATTTCCGCGCGCGCATGCGGCGCTGCGGAACAGATTGTACGCGTTGTTGGAGTGGCGCGGGAAAATGTTTATCGGCAATGCGCGCATCCATAAGCTGTTCGTGAAGCTCAGTCTGCAAAAATTGAAGAGAGAAGTGCGCGACCCCGAAGTGCGCCGCAAGCTCACGCCGAATTATATGATGGGTTGCAAACGCATTTTGGTTTCGGACGATTACTGGCCCGCGTTCAATCGCCCGAATGTTTTTTTGGAGACTGCGAGCATCGCCGAGATCACGGCCACCGGCATTCGCACGACCGAGGGCACGGAGCACGAGGTGGATGTGATTGTGCTCGCCACGGGCTTCGAAGTCGCGGATGGCACTTCGCTCACGATGAAAATCATTGGGCGAAACGGGCGCGAGTTGTTTGAAGGCTGGCGCCGCGCGAGCATGGAGGCCTACAAAGGCGGCATGATTTCGGGCTTTCCGAATTTCGCTTATCTGCTCGGACCCAACGCCGGCTTGGGACATAACTCGGTTTTGCTCGTCATGGAAATGCAGATGAACTACGTCATGGATTATCTTGCTTTGCTCGAAAAGAAAGGCGAGAAGGCCGCGTTGGATTTGCAGCCGGAGGTGCAGCGCGCGTACAACGAGGAATTGCAGCGCCTCATGGGCGACACGGTGTGGGCCTCGGGCTGCAAGAGTTGGTATGCGAATGCGCAAGGCAAAATCGTCGCGCTCTATCCGCGTTTGCTCGAACAATTCCGCCGCGAGAACGAGCGCGTGGAGGAGGGGAGTATGAGGTGGTGAGGGTTTGAAAGCCGCGAGATCTTTCTGTTTTGGCTTTTGATTCGGCGTCGCAAAAAGACGATTTCACTTTTCGATTGAGGTCTTGAGATGCGAACTTTCTGCGAGCGCTGTTTGATTCAGACGAGTTCGTGTCAAATACCAGCTCATTCCGGCTGTGAAGAGAACGGGCAGAGCGAGGTTCAGCAGAAAACTCGACAGCCCAGTTGCATTCATTTTGGGTGCGCCATCCGCGGGCACAAGCAGCGCGGCTCCGAGCGGGCCGGTTGAGAACCCAAGATAGGACACGAAATTCCAGCCTAAGTGCAGGCCGATCGGCGCGGCGAGCGATTGCGTTTTTGCAAACGCGAGAGCGAGCATGAGACCGAAAGCGCCGGTGAATAAAAATATGAAGAGCATCATCGCGGGATTGCCGAACACGCCATACGAGAACCAATGGTAGATTCCAAATGCGGAAGCGCCAAGCAACACGCCTCGTTTGATCCCGAGCCAACGAATGGCCTGATAGAGCAAGTATCCGCGAAAAATAAATTCTTCGAACAAGACAGAGTTGAGATTCCACCGAATGCTGTGCAGAATGAGAGCGGCATCGGCGGAGGGATTGAGCTTCCACGGCACTGCCGTGGCTGCGGATAGGCCGAGTTGTTGCGCCGCCGCGACTACACCTGCGAGGAGGAAGCTTAAGCCAAATTCGAGGCTGCGGCGTTTGGGTTCGTTGAAGCCTAGCGCGTCGAGCCGTTTTCCTTCAAGCCGCAAAAGAAGCCATGAGACGATGAGCAGGATGGGGCCGATCATGAGATTCCCTGTTGTGTTCTCGTTTTCGTCAACGCAGAAACACCTCGCCTTTTCCAGCGAATGAAAATGCGGAGCGACATTACAGAATTCCCTCTTGAGAATCAAACAGAAATCCCACGTGGCGCGGGCGAAGTCGGACTTTCGCAAACGGTGTTTGAGCGCTGCAAGAATGGTTGGCACGAAAGTCCGACTTCACATCTCGTTCGGGTTGCCTGTATCAAACTCAATCGGGCAAGTGCCCCGAAGGGGCGAAATGAAATAGCCCGGGGCATCGCCCTGGGTTGATGCGTCTCTTTCTCAATAGCCCTGAAAGGGCGGCATCGTGTCTTGTAAAATGCCCAGACTTTTGTTGTTTGATGTCGCCCCGTTGGGGCTTGTTATGATTGCTGTGTTGAATTTTCCAGGGCGTTGCCCTTTGCTGTCGCATTTGTCCCCGTTGGGGGCTGGCACTTGCGTGTGGGTAACTTCACACTTGTGCGCGACGATCTTTATGAAAAATGAAAAGCCGTTCGCGCAAGTCCGGCTTCAGGGATTTCAACAAAGAGTTGTTTGACTTTTCCGGCATCGCGTGCTACGTTCGCGACATGCCCAATACCTCCTCTCCCTCCGTGGCGGAGCGCAAGCTGTTCCTCGTTGACGGCTCTGCTCTTGCTTATCGTTCGCATTTCGCTTTCAGTCGCAATCCCCTCACCAACTCGCGCGGCGAGCAAACCGGCGCGATCTTCGGTTTTGTGCGCGGCCTGCTCAAAATGATCGACGAGGAGCAGCCCACGCACGTGGCCGTCGTGTTCGATACGCCCGAGCCGACCTTTCGCCACAAGGCTTATAAAGAATACAAAGCCACGCGCCAAAAGATGCCGCCCGATCTCGTGGCGCAGCTTCCTAAGATTCGCGCGTTCACGCAGGCGCTCGGCGTGCCTTTGCTCGAAATGCCCGGCTATGAGGCCGATGACGTGATGGGCACGCTCGCGCAAGAAGGCAGCGCTGCGGGCATGGCGGTTTTTCTTTTTTCCGGCGATAAAGATTTCATGCAGCTCGTCACGGAAAAAATTCTCATCTATTACACGGGCCGCAACGACGAGCCGCTGATTCTCGATGCCGCGGGCGTGAAAGAAAAGATGGGCGTGCTGCCGCATCAAATCATCGATTATCTCGCGCTGCTCGGCGACACTTCCGACAACGTGCCCGGCGTGCCGAAAGTGGGCGAGAAAACCGCGATTGAGTTGCTCGAAACCTTTGGCAGTCTGGAAGGCGTGCTCGCGAATGCGGACCAAGTCAAACGCGCCGCGGTGCGCGAAAGTTTGAAAACAAATGTCGAGCAAGCCAAACTCTCGCAGCAACTCGTGACGATTGACACGAACGTTCCGCTCGCGGTGAAAGTCGATGATCTTGAGTATCGCGGGCCGGATAATCAAGCCGCCTCAGCCTTGAGCCGCGAGTTTGAGTTTAATAGTTTGCTCGCGCGCTTCACGGAAGCCGCGCCGATGATCAGCGTCAATTATCAACTCGTCGATACGCCGGAGCAAGTGCAAGCGCTTCTTGAAAAGTTGCAGAGTGTGCCGTGCTTTGCGTTCGACACGGAAACCACCGCGGCCGATCCCTTGCGCGCGGAACTTGTGGGCATGAGCTTCGCGTGGGAAGAAGGCAACGCGTATTATGTGCCCGTGGCCGCGCCGCTGTTGGAAAATGATTTGAGCGATTTCGTTTTGGAAGATGCAGAGGGCAAACGCGATTTTTCGCTCAAGAAAATTTTTCAGCCGCTGTTGGAAGACGCGACGGCTAAGAAGTGCGGGCAGAATACGAAGTACGATCAGCTCGTGCTCGCGCGCTACGGCGTGACGATTCGCGGCGCGGATTTCGACACGATGATTGCGAGCTACGTGCTCAACCCCGGCAATCGCCAGCACAATCTTGATCTGCTGTGTCTCGAACAGTTCAACTATCGCAAAATTCCCACGAGCGAGTTGATCGGCTCCGGCAAAAAACAGAAGACCATGCGCGACGTGACGCCCGCCGAGGTCGCGCGTTACGCAGGCGAGGATGCGGACTTCACGTTTCGCTTGTATCGCCATTTCG
>CAYNDW010000188.1:9205-9818 GCA_964395375.1 uncultured Cytophagia bacterium | reverse complement strand
ATGCGCCGAACGAAGCGTTTCTTTGGGGCCTCTCGCGCAATCTCGGATTTGGCAGGCAAGACAGCAGGCCGACCGTCGAAAATACCTTGGCCGGAGTGAGGAAGAAGTACGGTCCTGAAAGCACTCAACAAACGAACAGCCGGCTCATCTGGATCTACGATGTGCAAGGGCAACAGGTGATGGGCGCCAAGGCCATGGATATCTACAACCTGTGCTCTCAGACATGGTCCGTGAAACTCGGCGGCGATGCCGCCGGCGGCAATCGTCCCGACCACAACAATCAGTTCTCCAACTCGTACTTCGATCAACAATTGAAGGGCACGTACTACTATGGAACGGGTGGCTATGGTTCCCCGGGCGGGGTCTGTCATGCACATTCGGTCTTGGACGTCTACTATACCCATGCGATTCCGGCAGGCTCGACGGCGGATTTGATGAGTAGCATGACTATGGGTGCATTCAATCGACAGTTGGAGGGAAGCGGTGTGACGGCATCCCATACCCACTTGATGGCCGGGGTGGATAAATTGAATGAGAAACGAGGAGAGGAAGAGGGAAAACGCGGCGGCATGAAGTTCTGACCAAGGCGGTGAACGTTCACAGGGGGACATTA
>CAYNDW010000188.1:0-9195 GCA_964395375.1 uncultured Cytophagia bacterium | reverse complement strand
ACATTAAGCAACAGGGCAGACAAATTATTCTCGGAGTACTTCTCATCCTAGCAGGCATTCTGCTCGCAGATATGAGCTTCGCCGCAGTGATCGTGTCAAAACCGACCGCAGATTTTCACGTGAGGGATCTGAATCAGGAAGGTGTCTCCCGGTGCGATGTGGAGACCTCAACCTGGTCGTTCGAGTTATCGTGGACGCCAAGAATCTATTTAAATCAGCTGAGGATGAGCTACAACGTCACTAGCTTGAGAGGCAGTATCATTGGCCCCGTCCGGTGTACTTCGGAGAAATGTATCGTGCGGATTTCGGGGATGCACAAGAGACAAAAGGCAGCCTATGCATGGGTCGGGATTGCCAACATCGGGTCACACTCCAAGATGAAAATCAACGGCATCCCGTATTGCAAAATTGTCTAGCCAACGCACAGTGATGGATATCCGAGCTATTGGTTGGGCTGCCATCATTGGCCTAGCCGCTGTATTTGTAAGCGCCACGGCGGCGCAGAGTGACGAAGCCGCCGCGCGCGCCCGCGCCATGCGGGCCATGATTGTCAAGTGGGCTGGGAATTACGACACCGATGCGTTTCTTCGCCTCCCGGCGGTGCATACGGAACTCCAGAATTTGCTCGGCACGGAGTTGGATCATCTCATGCACAACCTGAACGTGAGAGGAGCCGTGGACCTGAGTGGCCAGACTCTCTCTGTGAACGGAAATGCGCCGCATCAGGGGACTGAGGAAGAAGCCATCGTCTGTGTCACAGCGGGGAGTATGACGGTGGAAGCGGCTATCCTCTCAAAGGACACCGTCACGGTCTACACGCGCGCCGAGAAGTACGAGTACGCATCCATCTGTATCAAGGATTGGATCACGCTCGCCAATTCGCGCCATGCCGACCGGTTTGAACAGCCGGCAAACGTGAAGGTGGTCCCACCTGCACGTTGAAGTTCGCCGTACAAGTAGGGAAGGACAAGTGACTGACAGTTCAGCGCGGTTCA
This sequence comes from uncultured Cytophagia bacterium, assembly GCA_964395375.1. Taxonomy (GTDB): domain Bacteria; phylum Zhuqueibacterota; class Zhuqueibacteria; order Zhuqueibacterales; family Zhuqueibacteraceae; genus JABWAN01. The sequence goes on along the minus strand of CAYNDW010000188.1, from coordinate 8,200 downwards.
CCTTTTACTAGGAGATTATGATGCCTCTGAGGATTTCAGTAGTGGGTGCGGCCATTGTCGGTGTTGCGTTGATTCTTGGATGGATGCAGCCAGCTGCGGCCGCCGATCAATTTCAATCGGGCGCCGATTTGCTGGGAACGCCGCCAAAGCAATCTGGTCCGCCACCGAATACCGGCACGCCGGAGCAAACGGCCAAGCTCGCTGTTGCAGCGGGCAAGTACGACATCGCCGGGATGAAGCTCGGCATGCCGCTCAAGGAAGCGATGCAAACACTCAAGGCGCACAACCCCAAGCTGCAGATGAAAAAAGACACGATTAAATATGACGTGTTAGGTGGGGAGCTGCTGTTCGGCCTCACGTTCACGAGCCCGGAGGAACGGTTTATCTTCCAATTGACCATGCCGCCCAATCCGATCGTCGTCTCCAAACTCGCCCGCACCCTGACCTTCACAAAGGAGACGGCGCCGACCCAGCAGGCGCTCGTCGAAGGGTTGATCCAGAAATACGGCCAGCCCAGTTATGACAATGGTCCCAATCAATTTAACGATACCAATCTCCGTATCATCAACTGGCTGGACGAGGCCGACGGTAGCCGGATGAAAGATGAGACCGGTCAGCTATGCACGACATCCCAGTCGTTTTCGGGCATACCGTATCGTTCGGCCGACGCTGCGCAAATGCAAGCGCAGGGAGTGGTGATGCTCCTCGAGTCGCGTTTTTCCATCGGCCAGGGAGATGTCTGTGAGACACGCCGGATGGTCCAGGCCAGGCTCCAGCGATGCTGCCAGCGCCAGAACATCTTGGCGGGGCCGGATCTCGTCGGGGCGCTCGTCGTGCTCATGGGCGATGGCCCGCTGGACGAACAAGCCACCGGGGCGACGCACGAGCTGCTCGTGAATGCTGTCAAGGCAAAGGACGCAAAAGAGAAAGCGGGTGCGCAGAAAAATCGGCCGAAACTCTAGACGGTGTTGCGTCTATTGGAGAGAACAGAAAAGGGAGATTGTGATGAACATTGTGATCCTAGCGCTCATGGGGTTGCTCTTTCTGGGTGGCGTCGGCCATGCGGGAGAGCCGAAATTGCCTGATACCCTAGGCATCGCGCTCGGCATGCCGGTCAAAGACGCGGTGCAACGGATGAAAGAGCTCGGTCTGGCGATCCACGCGCATGAGACGAACCCTTCGAACATTCTGGAGAAACCGCTGTTGCATGAACTTCAGGGTAGCAAGAGCGTGACGGGAAGCGTGTCGGGAGAATCGTTGAGGGTCAGCATCGCGACGCCGCCACATGCCCAAGTCGTGTGGCAGGTCTTCCGAACCACCCAATTTCCAAATGGTGCGAAACCGGCGTCTGCCACCATCTATACGTCGCTCCGGGAAAAGTATGGTCCGGAAATCTATAAGGAAGCGGATGGTGCGGGTCATCCGCGGGTAGTCCGATGGCTGTTCGACGAACAAGGGCGCGCGCTGACCGGAGAAGCAAATACGATGCTTGCCCGGGGCTGCAACTCTTACAGCCCGAACAGCGGGACGTTCAACAACAAGGTAGGTCAGCTTGATCCCTGTTACGGGGTCGTCAATCTCGAGGCGAAGATCAACGCAGGCGTCCAGCCAGGCATTGCCGATTTCCTGGAGATCAAGCTGATGCATGGGCCGATGGCCCGGACGTTTCTCCCCGCGACGGAAGCATGGTTGCAAGAACAGCATGCCAAGGCAGCCAACCGGGATGTGGAAAGGGCGAAGCAGCAGGGCGTGAAGCCGGCGCTGTGATGTTTTCAGGAAAACGTGAAGGAGCATCCATGAATCGGTGGATCATTGTCGCGCTCTTGCTGTTTCCCTGGGCGCCGTCCGTACATGCGGAGCAGCCACCGGTCGAGATTGTCAAAATGCCTGCCCAAGTCGGGACCAGGTATTTCGACCCCAAGCGGCCTCCACGGGACCGGCCGCCCTTGACGGGACCGGAAGAGGCGGTTTGCGCGGGCGATTTTCTTTCCAATGCGTCAGTCGGCGCCCAGGCTCAGATGACGGATGCGACGCATGCGAAGGCGACGATCAACCGGGTCAAAGTGACGCTCCAGCTTGATATGACGATCTGGCTGCCGAACAATCCGCAGAAGTGGACAGTGGAACACGAAGAGGGACATCGCCAGATTTCGGAATATTATTATCGGAATGCCGAAGTGATTGCCCGGCGCATCGCGGAGCCCTATCTTGGGAAGACCGTCGAGATCAGTGGGCGGGATCTGCAACGGGCCCTCAGTGCCGCAGTGGGAAAGATCGCTGAGGAGATTACCAGCGAGTACAACCGGCAGATGCCGGTCGAGACGACGCAGGATCGATTCGATACCATCACGGAGCATAGCCGAAAAGACATTCCGGTGCCGGACGCCGTTGCACAGGCTTTGAAGGAAACCTATCCGGGACAGGTGGCCGTAATGCCGACAACGCCCGCGCCTTCGGATTCCCATTCGAATCAACGTGTCGTGCCGAAGTTCTGAGCCGACGCGAGTCTGCGTTCGTGCCCTCAAGTCAGGAGGCGAATACCAGTTTTCTCAACATGGAACGGAGAGGGGCCAGAGCGACGTCAGACCCGCTCGTGTTGTGAGAGGAGATCATGTTGAACCGACTTGCGATGATCAATGCCTTTGCAGCAGGTTGGTTGTGGCTCCTTGTGGCTCCTTCCGCCTCGACAGCTGCCGACGTCACGCAAGCCCGCTACATGACGCCCAGTCAGTTCCTGTATTCCCTGAAACAGGTTTCGTTGACCCTGCACGTCGATGGCTATCCCTTGAACGAGTACCTTTCCGCTGCTCAAGCACGTGAGTTCATCCAAAACGCGCTCGCCAATCGTGGAATCGTCGTGCGGCCGAATTCGCCAGTGGTGCTGGAGGTGAGGCTGTCGCATCAACACCACCGCACCACGGACCCCGACGAACCAGTCGACCGTCATGATTATTTTCTGTCGCTGCAGTTCTTTGTGCGTGGCGCTGTATGGAGAAATGGAAAGTTTCACGCGTTGCCTGTGGCGCCGGCGAGCAACTGGTGGTCCACCTACGTGCTGGAGCCGAGCGAACTGCAGCGGTTGCTCTTGAATGAGGAGACGGGAAGAAGGCTTCGGCAGCAATTTGCACAGGGTGTCGTTACTAGCCTGAACACGATCGATGCCATGACCACCGTGGACAGCACGCCGTTTCCGCCCCACTCGTGGTCCGATCAGGAGAAGGCCCGCGGGAATGCCGATTTCGCGCGCGTGATGCGCCCCGATACGGCGATGGATACCAGCGTGAGCCTGGACCTCGACGTCGAGCCCAAACTGGAAATCACTTCTGAATTCAAAGAGCCTGCGTGCGCGGGTGGGCCCACGCTTCGTGAACTCTGGAATCGCGAATTTCAGCAGTTGAAATGGACGCGGCAGGTGGCGCAACCGCCCCTGACCGTGGAGCACGAGTTTTATTGTCGCATCCAAAAAGATCCTGGCGTTAAGCCGGTCTTCCACGTGATCCATCACATCTCCTTGAAGGAAGCCAATGCCGTCTTTGAATTGAACGGCGAGTTGTTCCGGAAGCCGGCGACGCTCCAGTCGGCTGTAGTCATGCGTTTAGCCAACGCCGAGGACACTGGCCAGGAGTGGTTCGCGAGTCGTTCTGAAGAAGCGATAGCCGTGAGGTTCGATACGTTTCTCCGGTATGCATCGCATGAGCGGAGGGACCTCCCCGGCGCACAGCTGTCCGATGCTCGGCGTGTGCTGGGAGTACCGATCGGACGGGTGATTCTCGGCGAAGATGTACGTTTCGATCAGGCGGGGTGGCGGTACGTCAGCGGGGCGCAGGTCCCGGACACGCTGCTCGACAAAGCCACAGGCGCGCCGCCATTGCGGCCCAAGTCACAGCGTCCGGTCACCCAAGCTCCGGTCTCGACTTATGTGGCGGACATCAAGCGTACGCTCGGCGCGATCAAGAGTTGTCAGTTGCACACGAGCGCGTCCAAGGACAATCTCTTGTGGTCCGTCCAGTCTCCTGCTTTCGAGATGGATGACACCGGCGTCATCGCGTCCCGCTATGTGCTGTCCACCAGACCGGGACAAGGTTATGCACAAGGTGCCGCTCTCGCCAATCTGTCGCTCATCGCGGCGCAGATTCAAGATCGTGGCGGGTGCAAGATTCTGAGCATTCCCTGCAGGAACGGTCAGTGCGTCCGGTTCGAGGACAATGCCAATCCATCTCTGTCGGTCTTTGTGGAGACGAACGAGCAGGCCAACACCATTCTCAACGCCCTCAAGTCCTTGGCGCCGCTCTATGCGGACGGCGTGGGCGAGTTGCGCAAGTGAGCAGCGTGCCGGGAGGTATCATCATGAGACTCTCAATAATGCGCATCCTGTTTCTCTTGTGGTTCCTGGGCACCGGCTCCGAAGTGTACGCTCAGAATAAGGACGCCTGCGATCTGGCGAGCAAAGCGGATATCGAGGAGATCCTTGGCCAATCCCTCTATGTGCAGTCCCAAAGTCCTCAGAGGTGTGCTTACACCAACATGTCGCCGGCTGAGGACTACGAGAGCGAGGCGAACTCCCTCATTGGCAAAATTGGTCCGCAAGCCGCCCGTGCGGGCTTCTACGTGATGTCCGAGGATCGAGCGAAGGTCGCGATTATCTCGCATTGCAAGGCGATGACGACTGGATCTCCCATGCTGGCGCCCTTTCTGACGGCCGACGAGCAGAAAGCACTCATGGGCGAAGCCGGCAAGGCGAAGACGAAGAGTGACGTGAATGCCTGCATCAAGGAATACGACGCCAAAGAAATCAGCGCGAATCGAAAGGCCGCGATTGAACACTGCTTCCAAGGGAACGACTACACGAAGGGTTCGAGCTCTGCGGTGCAATTTTTCGACTACTGCATGAATCGGACCGACATGCTGCAGGCGATGTGCAATCGGACATCGGCATTCATCATGGCGTACCAGAAGCGGAAGAATCCGGACCTCAACTATGTGGCGCAGTCTTGTCCCGGCGTACGGCTGAACCCTCAAGAGATCCAGACGATTCAGGCTGTGCCTGCACCTGCTGCAATGGCGGAGCTTCCTCCGAAGTTCTTCGCGCCACCCAATGTTGTGATTCCCCCCGGACCGCAGTTGCCGATCCCTGCCGGCACGGTACTCGACACCAGGATCAGCGGCGGGCTCTACGCCATCAACGTTGCAGCCGGCCAATTTATCCATGTGCGCCTCGAACGGGCGTTGGCGGTCGGCGGACAGACGGTGCTGCCCGCGAACACGCACCTCACACTCAAGACCCGCATCGTCGGTCCCGGCACGCGCCCCGGGCCCGTTCAAATCGGCCTGACGACCGACCGGGCCAACATGCCCGACGGCAAGTACGCAGATGTGAGGAGCGACGAGCTCCTGTTCACAGTCACGAAAGAACCGAACGCGCTCGAAGGAGGAGGCATTCCGTATGACACGAAACTTCGTTTTACGGTGGCAGCACCGGAGGCGCCATCCGCTCCAGTTCCTCCGCCCACTGCGGCAGCGCCGTCGGCTTCACCGGCCAAGCGACTGGATGTCGTCATCGCCGTCAACTATGCAGCCACGCCGAATCCGGCTGCGGTGGAGCAATTGCAGAATCGTATTGACGAAACCACGTACGAGGATCCGATCACGGTTCCCGATGTGAGCGACGCGGCGTTCTGGGTCGCTCGCATGCCGGGCACCAGTGGCGGGGCGTTGTCCGTATTCAGCGGTGGCAAAATGACGTTGGAGATTAGCGGGGAGATCACACGGGACCAAGCGAAGGCTCTTGCGGTGAAGACGCTGGGTACGGCCTCGAAAACCGGATTCGCCTACGTCACACCGTCTCCATTTAAGAAGCCCGTGCTGGGTCTGCGTCCCGCGAAGCCCACCCCGATCGAACAATTGAAGTTCGACCTCACGGCCAAGGCCGAAAAGGGAAGTGCGAAGGCTCAATTTGCGCTCGGCAACTTTTACGAGAACGGCATCATCGGACCGGACGGAATCCCCAAGCCGGATTATCCCGCCGCCGCCTATTGGTACCAGGAAGCCTCGAACCGCGGCCAACCTGAGTCCTCGTTCGCACTCGGGCTGCTCTATCGCGACGGACGAGGGATGAATTCGAATATGCCTGCCGCGGTGATTGAGTTTCGCAAAGCCGCGACGGCAGGCTTTGTGCCTGCCATGGCTCAGCTGTCCAACGCCTATTTCGCGGTACAGACAGGCACGAGCGCGCAGCGCGCCCAAACATGGGCTCGAAAAGCTGCGGAGGCCGGCGATCCGGAAGGCCACCTGAACTTAGGTTATCTCTGGAACAGAGGATGGATGGGAGGAGGAAAACCCTACTTCTATCAAAAGGCCATGGAGGAGTTCCAACTCGCCGCACAGGGAGGAGACTGTGTAGCCATGATGAATATCGGCGGGCTGTACTTCAATGGAGACGGTGTCCCACAGGACAAAAATCAGGCGGCGAACTGGTTTGCAAAAGCCAAAACGTGCGACGGCAGCGACCTGGATTGGATGCGTGATAAGGCGGCCCGATACCAAGAAAAGGCAGCCAAAGGAGAGCTTCCGGTGATACCGACACCGCCACCGGGCGCGCCCCTCGTGAAATTGGGGAACAGCATCCTTTCCATGATGTCGATGACGCTCGGTATGGATGTCCTTGCTGCTGATTCAGAAGAACAACTGGCCAACATGAGTCTTGGCGAGATCTTAGGCCGTGCGCAAAAGAACCGGAAATCCGCCTGCGCCCTGAGCGGCTTCGCGGCAAACATGGGGCTGTCGCCGGGCGCGTGCTGAAGGGGCGCTTCATCAGGGAGGCGATCATGAACCCCATCAAGACGTTTGCCGTGGTACTGAGTGCAGCCATGCTCTGGACAACCGGCGTAGGGGTCCAGAAATGGAATCGCTGCGACCCGCACTATTACTGCATCACTCCCGCGGACTGCACGACCTAGGCGAAGAGGCTGCCAAGCATATGGCGGAGATGTGACAGGCTAATTGAGCATAGATCCGCGATTATTGCTGGAGCCTGATACGTTGGCGTGTTTCGGATTTGGGTGGGTGGATACGCGGAGGTTTTTACAGTACACTTGCCGTGCGCGTCCTACTGCCCGCATTGTATGAACTAATTCCACGGACCAATATCCTCAACGCACCATAATCCATAATAAGAACGCGCGCGTGGCTTCGAGTGGCCGGCACTCGACGCGGTGCCGCGTTCGGAAAGATCGGTAACGGACATAGATGGTTACTCTAACGCCCCATCCGGTTTCAGACGCAGCAGAGTTGAAGATTATTCCACTCATCGCCAAGGAGCTTGGCGTGGGGCCCGACCAAGTGAAGGCCGCGGTCGCTCTGCTTGACGAAGGCTCGACGGTGCCGTTTATCGCGCGCTATCGCAAAGAGGTCACCGGAAACCTGGACGATACGCATTTGCGTACGTTGGAAGAACGGCTTCTGTATCTCCGCGAATTGGAGCTGCGCCGAGCGGCGATTCTGGCGTCGATTGAAGAACAGGGGAAACTCACCGACGCTCTGCGCGGAAGTATCGATGCTTCCACGACCAAGCAATCGCTGGAAGACCTCTACTTACCCTACAAGCCTAAACGGCGCACGCGGGCGCAGATTGCTCGCGAGGCTGGATTAGAACCGCTGGCCGACGCCCTCTTTTCCGATCCGACACTTGCTCCTGAGCAGGAAGCTGCAAAGTATCTGAACGTGAAGCCTGCGTCAGAAGGCGTTGAAGCCATCAACGTGCCGGATGCGCAATCCGCGCTCGATGGCGCGCGAGATATTCTGGTCGAACGGTTTGCTGAAACCGCGGAACTGCTTGCCAAGCTGCGCACTCGCTTGTGGGATCAGGGCATCGTCACCTCCACAGTGGTGAAGGGCAAGGAAACGGCAGAGGAAGAAAAGTTCCGGGATTTCTACGCCTATGCTGAAACCATCCGCACCATTCCGTCGCATCGCGCCCTGGCGCTATTCCGTGGCCGCACGCTGGGTGTCTTGAAGATTGAACTGGGTTTGGGTGATACGCTCGAAGCTGCCGTGCCGCATCCATGTGTCTCGACGATCGCGTCTCATGTCGGCATCGAAGATCGGGGTCGCGCTGCGGATCAATGGCTCATGGGTGTCTGCGATTGGGCCTGGCGCGTCAAGGTACATTTACAGCTTTCGGTGGAACTGCTGGTGCAGTTGC
>CAYNDW010000187.1:0-9824 GCA_964395375.1 uncultured Cytophagia bacterium | reverse complement strand
GGAACCCATTTCCTTTCAGCCCGATCTCCCGCCTCATCACACCAATTCTCAATATTAACTTTTAGCCGGATTCAAACAATGCAACTGCGCACAAGGGAGAAGACTTTCTGGTTTCATATAATTTCAGAAAAGTTTTCGCACGTTAACCATCACCAGTGAGAGGAGAGAACCATGGCGAATGCCAACCACTACACCTACGTCGAGAACGCCCCAATCAAAGCCGCGGATGAAGATCCGTTTGAATCCATGATGGCCCGTTTTGACGCCGCGGCGCATCTGCTGAATCTGGATCCCGGCCTGTATCAATATCTCAAAACCCCGCAAAAGCAGGTGATCGTCGCGATTCCAATTCAAATGGATGACGGTCGCATCGAAGTCTTTGAAGGCTACCGCGTTATTCACAACGACGTGCGCGGACCTTCCAAAGGCGGCATTCGCTATTCCATGGAGGTAAACTTGGAAGAAGTGAAAGCCTTGGCCGCGTGGATGACGTGGAAATGCGCGGTGGTCAACATTCCTTTTGGCGGCGCAAAAGGCGGGGTCCGCTGTGATCCTAAAAAATTGACCAAAGTTGAGTTGGAAAAAATCACGCGTCGCTACACCGCGAACCTGCTCGAGGTTTTTGGCCCGGAGCGTGACGTGCCCGCGCCCGACGTGAATACGAATGAACAGGTCATGGCCTGGATCATGGATACTTATTCCATGCACATGCGCCACGCCACCACCGCGGTCGTCACCGGTAAACCGATTCTCCTCGGCGGTTCGCAAGGTCGCGTGGAAGCCACCGGCCGCGGCGTGGTGATTTGCACCAGCGCAACGATGGAAAGAATGGGAATGAAACCGCAACTCACGCGCGTGGTGGTGCAGGGCTTTGGCAACGTCGGTTCGATTGCGGCGAAAGAATTTCAACGTCGCGGCTGCACCGTCGTAGGCATCAGCGACGTCAGTGGCGGTTATTACAATGCCGAAGGGATTGACATTCCCGCGGCGATGGAATATCGCAATGCCAACAACGGCACGCTCGAAGGCTTCAAAGGCGGAAAACACCTCGGCAACGAGGAACTGCTCGAACTCGATTGCGAAGTGCTCGCGCCGTGCGCGTTGGAAGATCAGATCACAAGCCAGAATGCCGGCCGCATCAAAGCGCGAATTATCGCCGAGGGCGCAAACGGCCCGACCACGGCCAAGGCCGATCCCATTTTGCAAGAGCGCGGTATCACCGTGATTCCCGACATTCTGTGCAATGCCGGCGGCGTGACGGTGAGTTACTTCGAATGGGTGCAAGATCGCGGCGGCTATTTTTGGCCGGAAGACGACGTGTACAATCGCTTGAATCGTTTCTTGAGCGAGGCGATGCGCGACGTGTTGAACACGGCCGAAAAGTACAAAGTCAATATGCGCATCGGCGCTTACGTGCTCGCCATTGATCGCGTGGCCAAGACACTACAGTTGCGCGGCATTTATGGTTGAGATGAAAATTTGATTTCGCTGTAGCCCGAGGGTTTGGAACCGCTCGGGCTTTTTTTTGCGCCAAGCGATCGCCTCGCGCCGCATGAGAATTGCCGCGCAATGATTACCGGAGTGCCACACCGCCGAGATTCTGCTTGACATCCGCAGCCTGTTTTTGTATGATAATGCCGCGATTTGAGCCTGATTTGATGCGGCTGCAGTGGCTTTGCACGCGCGACGGAGCCTCCCTCTCCAGCTTGTTTCCAAAAAGAAAATTGCACTCACACATCAGCGCTTTTACTCTAAAAATATTTCGGCTAGATTTTTTCGGTAATCCCGTTCCTTGCCGGTACCTCTCTTGAGTCAACGCTTTACCTCGCCACGTTCTAAGGAGATTCTTATATGCGCGCAGTTTGGACCGGTCGCTTGCAATTTAGCTCGTTCGACTTTCCGGTGAAAATTTATTCGGCCACGCAATCCGAAGACTTTTCGCTGCACCAACTCCATCACGAGTGCGGCGAGCGCATCAAGCATGAAAAACGCTGCACCGTGCATGGGCCGATCTTGGAGAGCGAGATCGACAAGGGCTATGAATATGAAAAAGGCAAGTACGTCCTGCTCAACGAAGACGAGATCGAAGCCTTGTCGTCGCAATCCGCGCGCGCGTTGGAAGTGAGCATGTTCGTCGAGCGCGAAGCGCTCAATCCGTTGATCTTCGATACGCCATATTATATGGCGCCCGAAGGCCCGATTGCCGCGGAAGCCTATCACACCTTGCGCGAGTCCATTCGCAATACGGGCAAATACGGCATTGCCAAAATGGTGATGCGCCGCAAGGAATATATCGTCGCGTTATGGGTGAAAGACGAAGCTATCGTAGTTTCGACGCTGCGCTACGACAGCGAAGTGCGCACGACCGAGGCGCTTGACGGGCTGAATGGCGGCGACAAAAAGAACAAACACGACATTCAAAGGGCCGTGGATTTAATCGAACGCCATACGAAAAAATTCTACCACAAACGTTTCAAAGATAGTTTACAAGAAAAGCTCGTGGCGTTGATTAAAGCCAAAGTGGCGCAACAAAACGCCGCGGAGCAGGCCAGCCTCAAGATGGAACCCGCGCCGGCATTGGCTGTCACCGAAACTCCGGCTGCTTTGCCCAAACGCGGCTTGGCCAAAGCGCCTGCGCCGCGCAAACAACGACGCAAAACCGGCACGGAGGGCTAACGCGAATTTATCGTTTGCCGCGTTTCGATAATCATAATTTGATCTGCCACGGCTTGGCCGTGGCAGATGCAGTTCATCACTCTTAAACGAAAACCACGGCCTAGCCGTGGTGGAACACGACCGTGCTTGATCATTAAAACGCATTCGCCTTTTGCCGTTTAAACTTCACAACCGCTCCCGTCCATAAAGATCGCACAGCATTCTCTTCCTTCCATGTCAACGCAGGCCTCGCCTAAAATTTTTTCCGACCACAGCGTCGTATTCACCGGCAAGCTCGCTTCGCTTTCCCGCCCCGTAGCGCAGGAAATCGTCGTGCGTTTGGGCGGCGCGGCGCCGCCACGAGTGACCCAAAGCACAACTTGTTTGGTGATCGGAGAAGAAGGCTATCTCACCGAAATCGGCAAGAGCAACAAACTCAAACGCGCCGAGGAAATCAACGCGCGCGGCGGCAACGTGCGCATCATCTCAGAGTCTGAATTTCTTCAAATGGTGGGCATGGAAAGCAAAGTCACACTCGAGATGAAATATTACTCTTTGGATCGTATCCAGCGCGTTTATCCTCGGCTCCGGCCGGACCTCGTGCGCTACTTCGCGCATTGGGGCCTGTTCACGCCCGCGGTGAAAACCAACGCGCAGCATTATTACGAGTTCAAAGACCTGCTCACGTTTCGGCAGATCGACGAGTTGCTGGCGCACAAGCTGCCATTGCGCGAAGTGGCGCAGCGCGTCGTGGCCGCGCGCCGGCCTTCGCCGCAGATCGCGTTATCGTTTGATAGCCCTCGTGCGCAAGGTGTTATTCTCTCCTTGCCCAAGCCCGCGAAAGAACCGCCGCGCTCCGCGGAAGAATGGTATGAAATCGGTTTCAAAGCCGACGGCAATCCCGACACCTATGACGAAGCGGTTCTTGCGTATGAACACGCGCTCGATCTTTCGCCCACTTATGTGGACGCGATGATCAATCTCGCCAATCTTTATTTCCACAAAAGCGATTTGCCGCGCGCGCTCGCGCTGTTGGAAAAGGCGCTGCAATTTGACGAGAACAATTATCTCGTGTGTTATAACCTCGCCAATCTTTTTGATGAAGGCGGCCAATTAGAACGCGCCGTGCAGCTTTATCAGCGCGCGCTGCTCTTGTTTCCCAACTATGAACCGGCGTTGTTCAATCTCGCCGTGGCCTATGAAAAACTCGGCCAACACGTGCCCGCGAAATCATATTGGAAAAAATATTTAGAGGTCGAACCGGAGGGCGAATGGGCCGTCATCGCCAAAGAGCACTTGGCCGAGGCGAATGGATGAGTCTGGTTGCTGGTTACTAGTTACTGGTTACTGGTTACTGGTTACTCAAATCTAGAATCAAATATCAGCAACGAGCAACGAGCAACCAGCAACCAAACTTTCCCGCGTGAAGTTTCCTCACTCACTTTCATCCCGCACGACAAGACCTCCCTCTCGCGGGAATTTTAATCACAAATGGAATTTGATTATCAAGTTCGATAATCGCTCTTAGAACTTGTCATTCAGGAGGAATCTTTTTAAGCACTGGAATTGCTCTCCAGAACTCAAAACGATTCCCGCTGAATGACAGGATGAGAAGAAGACCTTCAGCGCATCTCCGAACTTAGTCGCCAAACTTCATTCGCGATTAGCCTCCTCTCACATTTTACTCCTCCGGAGCACTTCCCGCATGCAAACTCTCGCAGAAATCATTCGCAATCTTCTCGGCGTCTTGGCGATTCCGCTTTTGGTTTTATTAAATAGCTTCTTCGTGGCCGCGGAATTTGCATTGGTTGCCGTGCGCCGCACGCGCGTCGAAGAAATGGTCGCACAAGGGAGAAGCGGCGCTCCAGCGGTGCGCCAAGCCGTGACTCATCTCGACGACGCCATCGCGGCAACGCAGCTCGGCATCACGCTCGCGAGCTTGGCTCTCGGTTGGATCGGCGAACCCGCAGTCTCGCATTTAATCGAGCCGCTCTTCCAACATCTCCCCGGCACGTGGTCGGAGTTGGCGAGCCATTCTTTATCCGCGGCGCTCTCGTTTACGTTCATCACTTTCCTGCACGTGGTCATCGGCGAGCTTGCGCCCAAAGCCATTGCGCTGCAACGCCCCGACGATGTCGCGCTCGTGATCGCCGCACCGCTGTTGCTCTTCGCCAAAATCGCGCGCCCGGTGGTTGTGACGATGAACGGCGTGGGCAATTGGATCGTGCGGCGTTTGGGATTTGAGCCGGTGAGCGGACATCAAATGGTGCATTCGGTGGAAGAATTGAGCTTGCTCGTGGAAGAAACGCGCCGCGCCGGCGTGTTGCCGCCGGATCAAGCGAAGTATTTGCGCAACGTTTTCCGGCTTTCATCCAAGCGGGTCGGTGAAATCGCCGTGCCGCGCGAACGCGTTTCGGCGTTGGAGCTGCATGCTTCGGAGCAAGAAGTTTTAGAAGCCGTGCGCGAAGGCGCGCACACGCGCATGCCGGTTTATGACGGCGACTTCGATCACATCGTCGGCATCATCAACACGAAAGATCTGTTTTATCTGTTCAGTCTGCGCGGCGTGGTCACGCTGCTCGATGCGCTCTATCCGCCCATGCGCTTTCCCGCGAAGATGTCGGTCGCGCTCGCGTTGCGTGAATTTCGGCGGCAGAAAAAACAACTCGCCGTGGTCAGCGACGAACATGGCCACAGTCTCGGCATTGTCACGTTGGAAGATGTGATGGAGGAAATTGTCGGTGAGATTGAAGACGAGCACGACGCGCCGGAGGAATCATAGCTTTGCTGAACTTGACATTCGGCTATGGAAGCTTTATTTTGCGGCACTATTTCAAGTAAAAGATTGCGCTGATCTATGAAGCTCGACTCATTCTGTACGAGGCAAAGATGATATCCCAAACCGAACATGACTTGTTTGAATCCGTCAAAACACTGCCCGCGGAACGATACGCTGAGGTGCGGGAGTTTATCAATCTACTAAAGCAAAACAACGAATTGGTCGTCAAGGCCATGGCTTGGATTTCCGAAAGCTTGCCGGACCGCTATTGTGCCGGCGAGCCGCGTTTTGAAGTGAGGACGCTCAAGTGGCGCGTTCCGATTGTCATCTCTTATTCGAGCGGCAACGGCGGCGAAGTCGGCGAGTTGTGGTTCGATGGCCGAACGCGCGAACTCGACGGCCATACGGCTTTGGAAGAAATTCGCGCGCGGGGTCTCAAGGTCGCGCAAGGCTTCCAACATGCCGCCTAGACCACCGTTCTTTCCGCAAGAAACCGACTACTCATGCGCCGTGGCGTGTCTCCGCATGGTGCTGGCTTTTTACGGGATTGAGCGAACCGAAGAAGAGCTTCGCGCGGCATGTGATTGTAGCTGGGAGGGCGTGCAAGCCTTTCGCTTAGTAGAAGCCGCGCGACAGTTCGGATTAGCGGGCACACGCAAATACAATTTGAGCTTTGGGGAATTGCTCGCGCAACTCGCGGCAGGAAAATACCCGATAGTTTTTGTGAGAACATACCTTGAGAACAGCTTACTTCCGACGCAACACACGTTCGTCGTTTTCGCTGCAAATCATACCTCGCTAGCTGTGCTTGATCCATGGCAAGGAGAACGTGAGCTTGCGGCAGCTCAGTTCGAGCGGGAGTGGCGTCAAATGCGCGGATTAACGATTTTATGTGAAAAGTGAGAATTGCCTGTTGCCTTCAGGTACTGCTCTATCTTGTGACCTTCCACCCAAAAATTCCTTTCAGCACTAGCGCGCCACCAACGTCTCTGCGCGCACAGTGAGATCATCCACGCGATCGCGATTCACGGCCACACCCATGCCCGGCTGCGTGAGCGGCACTTGCACCAGGCCCTGCGCATCCATGGTCCATTCCGGCGTCACAATATCCCGCTCCCAATAACGCGCGCTCGGCGAGAGATCGCCCGGCAAAATAAAATTCGGCAACGAGGCGAGCGCAACGTTATGCGCGCGCCCGACTCCGCTCTCCAACATGCCACCGCACCACACGGGGATATTATTTCGCATGCAAAAATCATGAATCGCTTTGGAGGAAGAGAAGCCGCCGACGCGGCCCGGCTTGATGTTGATAATCCTCCCACTATCGAGCGCAACCATGTCCTCGGCTTTATCCAAACCGGTGATGGACTCATCCAAACAGATCGGCGTTTTGAGCTGGCGTTGCAACGTCGCATGTTTGACCACGTCATCCCACGCCAACGGCTGCTCGATCATAATGAGGTTGAACTCGTCGAGTTGCTTGAACACGGCAATATCGCTGAGCGCATAAGCATTATTCGCGTCGGCCATGAGGTGTGCTTCCACCCCGAGCGCGTTGCGCACGGCCGCAACATACTCCACATCCGCGCCCGGTTTGATTTTGATCTTGATCTTGCGATAACCTAAGGCATGCGCCGCGCGCGCTTTTTCAACCAAAGCTTCGGGGCTTTTTTGAATGCCGAGCGAGATGCCCGTGGCGATGCTCGTGCGTGTGCCGCCGAGCAGTTTGGCGAGCGGCACGCCTTGCACCCGCGCCGCAAGCTCCCACATGCCCATCTCAATCGCGGCCTTGGCCATGCGATGCCCGCGCACATTCTCTTCGAGCGTGGCAAAAATTTCCTCCGGGCCGCTAAAAGTTTTGCCGAGCACGCGCGGCGCAAGCCATTCTTTAATTGCATGCCATGCCGTATCAATCGTCTCCGGCGAATAGTTGGGCATCTCATCCGCAACGCATTCGGCCCAGCCCATAAGGCCGTCTTCCTGGCGCAGTTGTAAAAGACAAATTCTGCGCTCATGCACCATGCCCGAAGAAATGGCAAACGGCTCGCGCAAAGGCATGCGAATTTCACGCAAGGTGAGGCGGTCAATTCTGAGCATGATTACTTTCTCCACAAAGAAAACACAACCACGGATGACACGAATTCACACGGATTTCTTCGTCAAAAGAATCCGTGCAATCCGTGGTTCACTTTTTTTTCAAATCAATGACCGCGATTGGCAGCCATCAACCGTGACGCACGCGCCGCTCACCCAACTCGCCCGTTCCGAAGCAAGAAACGCGGCGACATTCGCGACCTCTTCCACCGTGCCGAATCTTCCCAGTGGAATCTCGCGCTTCACAAATTCCGCCATCCCTTGCGGGTCTTGCAAACAGCGCTTGTCCCAACTGCCGCCCGGAAAACGAATCGAACCGGGCGCGATGCTGTTCACGCGAATATTGTCGCGCGCCAATTCCACGGCCATGATTTTCGCCAAGCTAATCACACCGGCCTTGGTGGTGTTGTAGAGCGCCAAACCCTCGCCGCCGGATTCACGGCCAAAAATGGAGGCGATAAAAATTATCGCGCCACTACTTTGCGCGCGCATATGCGGAAGCACGGCGCGGCTCACGCGAACGTGCGCGGTCAAATTGAGCGCGAGCACTTCTTCCCACTCCGCATCCGTGCGCTCCGCAAACGCGCCGCGGCGATTGCCGCCGGCATTGTTCACGAGAATATCGATGCGGCCAAAACGCGCGAACGTCTCGTCCGCTAATTTCAGCGCCTCTTCGGGGCGGGTAATATCAAGCGCGAGTGCGAGCACTTCCGCGCCGCGCTGTTGAATTTCCCGCGCCGCCTCTTGCAGCGCAGCTTCTTGCCGCGCGCAAATCACGACACGGCAACCTTCCTCGGCAAATTGCATTGCCATGGCCTTGCCCAATCCGCGACTGCCGCCGGTGATGATGGCCACTTTACCGCGCAAGCCTAAATCCATACGCTCCCTTTCATGTGGACGGAATGAGTCGCGGCATTGGGCGGCGTCGAGCCGGCGTTCCCGCAACCGCGCGGAAAGAGAAAGAACATGACGATGATGATGAAAATAAAAACGGCAATAGCGGGCAGCTTGCTTTTCATACGACCTCCGGATTAAACTCACAGCATGAATTCACGTGCGCAGAATCTGAAAAAGTTTGTTTTGAAAAGCAAGGCAGAGTTCTCCGCAAACTTCCGGCGCTGCGGGTACAGGCAGGGGTTTATAGCTTAGGATTTCTTTTGAAAGCCCACTTTCAATCTTGCATTTCAAGCGAAAGCTCGTTACGTTGCACGCCTTTTTTTTAGACAGCACGCACTTCATCTTTAATAGCCCAAGAGGCTCGTCATGCTCAAAGAACTGCTCGGCCCCGATATTCAAGAATTGATTCGCAGTAAGGCCTACTCCGGCGTCAAAGACGGCGTGTCAGAATGGGAAGCCCCGGAAGTTGCCGACCTCTTATTGAGCCTGCCGGAAGAAGATCAGCCCATTCTTTTTCGCCTACTCTCGCGGCGCCGCGCCGCGGAAGTTTTCGCTTATCTTCCTTCCGAAGAGCAAGAGCGGTTGCTGCAAAGCCTGACCACGGAAAACGTGCGCGCGTTGCTGCACGAGCTTGCGCCCGATGACCGCACCGAATTTTTCGAGGAATTGCCCGCGCAAGCCACGCAACAGTTACTCAGTTTGTTGCCGCCCGAAGATTTGAAAGAAGCGCGCCAACTCTTGGGCTATCCCGAAGAAAGCGTCGGCCGTTTGATGACGCCCGAATACGTTGCGATGCGGCCGGAGTGGACCATTGGCAAGGCGTTGGATCACATTCGAAAATTTGGCAAAGACGCCGAGACCGTGAATCTCGTTTATGTCGTTGATGAGCACGGCAAGCTCATCGATGATATTCGCCTGCGCAAATTGATTCTCGCCGATCCTTCCGAAGCCGTGGCCTCGATCATGGACAGCCATTTCGTTTCGCTCTCGGCTTATGATGATCGCGAGTTCGCCGCGAAGCAAATGCAGAAGTACGATCGCGTCGCGTTGCCAGTCACGGACTCCGAAGGCGTGCTGCTCGGCATCGTCACGGTCGATGACATGATCGACGTGGTGGAAGAAGAGGCCACGGAAGACATTCAAAAGATGGCCGCCGTCGAGGCCCTCGACGAGCCCTATATGAATACCGGCTTTTGGCCGATGATCAAAAAACGCGGCGGCTGGCTTTCGTTGTTGTTCCTCGGCGAAACGTTGACGGCCGCGGCCATGGGGTATTTTGAGCACGAAATTCAACGCGCGGTCGTGCTCACGCTGTTCGTGCCGCTCATCATTAGCAGCGGCGGCAACTCCGGCTCGCAAGCCGCCTCGCTCGTGATTCGCGCGATGGCACTGGAAGAGA
>CAYNDW010000186.1:0-9830 GCA_964395375.1 uncultured Cytophagia bacterium | reverse complement strand
TCACTACCCGCGACCAACACCGGCGCCAGCGCGAGCGTGTTGCACGTCATCGTCGTAGCCACGCCGGTGCAGCCCCAGCCGGTTTCTTCCGCGATCAAACATTCTTCGAGCACGCCGAGACCGAGGCCGCCATATTCTTTCGGCACGTGCACGTTCATCAAACCCAACTCCCAGCCTTTGCGGCATACGGCTGCGGGAAATTTTTCTTCGGCGTCTAGCTGCGCGGCCGCGGGCGCGATTTCATTTTGCGCGAACTCGTGCGCCAGCGCGCGAAACTGTTGTTGTTCTTCGGAGAGGGAGAAGTCGATCATGGGAAGAGTTCCTTGGGATAAAATTTTTTGTTTTTACGGTTATAAGCATCTTCTTGATTTGTCATTCAGAAGGAATCCTTTTTAGCACTGAGCACTGCCTCCGGTACTCAAAAAGATTCCTTCGGAATGACATAGTGGGGGATGTTGCACTCGGCATGATATGCATGAAAGGTTTGCCGAGGCTAATCCTCAATCACCAGCAGCTTCTGCGCGCGCGCCGTAATTGCGCGCGCGTTCGTATCGCTCACGCGCACTTCCAAATAATAAGCGCCGTTTTGCAATTGGCTCAAATCGAGCGCGAGCAGCTCTTCCGTAAATTCGTTTGCCGCCGGCCTCGTCATGGTCACGCTGATCGTCGGCGCGTTCTTCTCCGGCTGGGCTTTTTGCTCTTCCGCCACTCGCGCTTTTGTCGCGGTGACTTCATAAGTTAACTGGTAACTCGCCGCGTGGAGATTGTAGATTTCAAAATAGCAGAGCACGGGCAGCGTTTTGCGAATCGTGTCAAACGGATAAGGCGCGACCCAACGTTCCTGTTTAAGCTCCGTGGGGAGAATTTTTCTTTGCTCTTCGTTGATTTCGAGCAGCAGTTGCACCTCGCTTAACATGAGCGCTGCGCCGGAAAAATCGCGCAGCGTAAGGCCTTTGCGCGCAAACCCGAGCCGGGCCTCGCGCTCGTCGCGCACTTGCAGAGTGAGATCGCACTCTTGCGGCGATGCGGTTAAAACCAACTTGCCCACCGCATTCGTAAAGTCATGCGCCGCGGCCTCCCCCACGGAAAATTCCGTGCGTGCTTGCGCTTCTTGCAGCGCATTGAATTTGCCGTCGCTCAAGCGCGCGCGATATTCGAGGCGCAAAACCGCTTCGGTCTCGCGCGAAAACTTTTCCACCAAATTCTTTTTGAGCGGCGCGCGCACGGCGATTTCAACGCGCGTCGCGCCGTGCGGGGCGCGAAATTGCGCCAGGTCTTCCCGCAGCGTAATCGCGTTGACGGCATTAAGGGCGTCGTGCGCGGTGAGCGGCGCGACGCTGCGGGCGTGCGCCACTTCGGCTTTGGCATGTTGCGCCGCGGCATAAAGAATCGCATGCGGCTGTTGCCATTCAATCGCCAGCGCGGTGCGGCTAGTTGGAAAACTTTGCGCGTGCAACTGCGCCGTGTTTAGATCGAGCCACTTGGAAAACACACGCCCGAACACCGGCGAAACCGAGGCCCGTTGCCGCGCCACGGCAATCAACACTTTCGCTTCGGTGTCGGGATCGTGGCGTTTGTTGCCGGATAAAATCTCGACCAGGTTTTGTGCCTCGCGATAGACCTTGCCTTCGCGCTTGAAATGCACGACGAAATTGCGCGTGACGTTTTCATATGACCAGGTTTCGTTGGGCAACACCTCGAGCGAACCGAAGTCTTCATAACGCCGCAGCGGTTTGCCATATTTGAGATAATACTTGCCGCGATCATCGACCAAGGGTGGGTTCGAATCCGGAAAGTTTTTGCGCGCATGCGCGCGCCGTTTTAGAAAATCACTGAGCCAATCATTTTCCGGCAGCAGCGGGTTGGGGTTGGCCGCGTTCCAATAATGCGCGACAAATTCCTTGCGCGCCGCGAGCGTGTTGCGGCTCGCATACATTTGCGCTTCGGACTCCTCCAGTAAAAGCAAAAACTCGGCTTCGAACTCGCGTTGAAAGGTGGTGGAATCGGCCGCTTGCAGCGCGGTGAAATAAGCGGTTTCCGTTTCAATTTGAAGAGGAAAATCACGCAAAAAGAGGAGCGGCGCACATACGCACGCGAGATTGAAAGCGACAAGTTGTATCATGAGTCGTCCTTCGAAAACATTTTGTATCGCATGTTCTTGCAACGGCTCGGCCGTTGCATTCAAACGCCACAGTGTTATTATCGTGATGAAGCGCAAACCTCGGCCAAGCCGAGGTTGAACATTATTCTTCCACTTTGATCTCGCGCACGACGCTGGCTTTGATATTCGGATTTGAAACGCTCGTCACCGCCACTTCCAAACGATAAACGCCGCTCGACAAATTGCCAAGCTCGAGCGCGAGCAACTCTTGCGTCGCATCATCGCTTACCACCTGCGTATGCGACATGCTCACCGCGGATTCTTTCGCGCCCGTAAGCAAGCGCGAAAACTTTTTAAACAAGCTCTCCTGCGTGAGGTCGGAAATCACGCGATAGTTAATTTCATAATCGCCCGTGACGCCGGCGGAGCGCAGATGGTAAATTTCAAAATAGCAAAACAGCGGCACACGCTTGCGGATTGCCGGATAGGGATAGGGCGTGAGCACGAAGTTTTGTTTGTTGACCGTGGGCAACACGAGGTTTTGGTCGGCATTTTTTATTTCCGCGTAGAATTGCAGATCGCTGAGTTGGAGCTCGCTGCCATTGAAATCGCGCAGCTCAAACGCGCGGCGCGAAAAACCGATATGGCCGCTCACGCGATCTTTCACTTGCAGGAATAATTCCATCGGCTGTGGCAACGCCAGAAACGTGAGCCGGCCTACGGCATTGGGCAGGTTCTCCCGCGCGGCCAATTTGAGGGGAAGCTCGCGGCGCTTGTGTTGGCCGCCGAGTTCTTCGAGCACTTGATCGCGCAAGAGCCAGGCAAACTCGAGGAATAGCGTGTCGGTATTTGTGGTATCGAGGCGCTCGACGAAATTTTTCTTAAACGGCGCATACAGATCGATCTCGATGCGATTGTAGCCCTCCGGCCCGCGAAACTGCGCCACGGCTTCGGTAAAGGCGAGGCGATTCACGGCGGCGATCGGCTCGTGCGCGGAAGCCGGTACCTCGGCGCGCGCTTTCTCGGTTTCAATTTCATTCTCGCGCGCAATCGCGAAAATGCGCTCCGCCGGCGCTTGAATTTCGCTCGTAATCAATTCGCCGCGCCGCTGCAAACCGACGGCGTGCAACATGGCCACTTCGAATTGCTCGATCTCCATCGACGTGCGCCCGAGTGCGGGCGAGACCGCGGCGCGTTGCTTGATCAGATCGCTCAATTGCCACGATCGCTCTTTGCGTTGGCGATTCACAATGATGTCGGAAAGATCGGTAATCTCGCGATACCGCACGCCTTCTTTCATGAAATGCACGACGAAGTCGCGCGCCACGTTTTCATAGGCCCAAGTCTCGTTGGCGATGACGTTGTAATACTGCTCGGGTTGGCCTTTCAGCGCATACATTTTCCGCAGCAAATCATAGTTCGTCAAGTTAAAAAACGCGACGCGCCGAATGCCGCCCGGATCTTCATAGCGCACGGAGGGCTTGCCGTATTTGAGGTAGTACTTGCCGCGATCGTCGAAATAGGGCGGCTGGTGTTGCGTGAAATTGGCGCGCACATATAAACGCCGGCGCAGATGATCGGCCAAACGATCGTTCTCCACGAGCAGCGGCGCGGGGTTCACGGCGCGCCAATACCGTTCGATAAAGCTTTTCCGCGCCGCCATGGTCGCGAGGCTATCATAGGCACGAAGCTGCTGCGGTTCGAGCAAGAGCTGGAAATCAAACTCAAACGCGCACAAAAAATTAAGCGAGTCCGCCGCGCGCAATGCCCTGAGATATTGCGCCGTGGTTTGCAGGGAGTCGGCGCAGGGTTGCGCCGTTGCCTTGGCGCAGACCACGAGCGCGAGCACGGCCATGACCGCCATGGATTTTTTGGCCGAGTCGCCCAACCGCCTGGCATAACCACCGAGAGGAGTCATCATGTCTTTTTGCACCTCACGCAAGTTCACGCCGTAGGTAGCAAAAACTATTTTGACCTTCAAGACTTATTTCGCATATGAGCGCACGCCTTAGCGCAGGAGAGCGTCAGGCGCAGAACAAAATTTTGAAAGTTTTTTAGCTACACCCGGAGCAAAAGCGCACAGGGAAAACGCGGATTTGCAGCGTGTGTTTTTGATCCGGGTGTTGCCCAAAGGCTTTGGTTGCCAGCGTGTCTGAAAATCCGCTGGAAGAAACTCGGCTCCGTCCGCGCCTTGCTTCTTCTGTAAAAGTTGGTTAGCTTGCCGAAAATTCTGAGAATATTTTCGGCCTTTCAGCGTCTCTCCGTTCATAAACCCGGACTGCAAAAGATCACACAACTTAGATAAGGAAGCTGACCATGAAACCTACGGCACTTTTTTCCGGCTTCGGCTATGCGCGAGGCGGCGCGATTGGGTTCGCGATGCTGCTGGCGGGTTTAACGACCCTCGCTGCGGAAGCTTGGAGTCAAAGCCGCCCCTACGCGAATTTTTCCGCGACCACGATGGGGCATTCTTCCGAAGTCACGGTCTATACGGACTATGTGACGATCTACGGCAAACCCGGGCGCAAAACGTACCTGTATCAAAATCTTGGCGCCCTGCCCTTCCGGAAATTCACAGTGCAGGTGGTCGCGGCCGGCGAGAGCGGCGATAATCGCTGGCCCCGGCTCGGCCTCGCGTTTGGAGATACGACCCATCCGCTGAAAGAGGTCTTGATCAACAGCACCGCATTTCAAAGCTATGATTTGGGCGTGTTCGAAGCGCCGCCGCAGAGCACGATCTATCTCATCTTCATGAACGATTACTACAACCCCGCCACCGGAGGGGACGTCAATCTCAAAATTGGCCAAGCGGTATTGACGGCGACGACGAAGGATACGGCGATTGTGCGTGGCCGAAAGCTCACGTTGCGTTGGGATCGCAACCGCGAGGCGGATTTGCGTCACTATCGCATCTACTATAGCAGTTCGCCCGGGCAAGAGCTTAATCAGCACGTGGAAGTTGATTCGAGCAAGACTTCGCATGTGTTTGACGTTGAACTCGGCAAGAATTATTTTTATTCTCTCGCGGCGTATGACACTGCCAACAATTCCAGCGCCCTGTCGCCGGAAATCATGGCGAGAGTGCTGCCGGACACAATCGGGACCACGGCCGATCTCAACGGCGACAATAAATGCGACGCGGCGGATAAAGCTCTTTTTAAAAATGCTTTCGGCTCCACCTGCACCGATGCCAAGAAACGCTACAATCCGCGCGCGGATTTCAACAGCGATTGCAAAATCGACGCGCGCGATCAAGTCCTATTCACCAAAAAGTGCAAATAGCTTTTTTAACATAAAGCGAGGCCACCATGGAACTCAACATGTTCGATGAGTTTTGGTTCAAAGTAAAAATTCAAAGCGCGCACGGCGTGTTTGCCGTGGAATGCCAGATTCTTTATCCGCCGGATATTTTAGCGCCGGTGCTCGACGCGGACGGCGCGGTGGTCACGAGATTGGGCACGTTTCTCGGACCAGGCGACAACGAGGTGATGCTGAACGCGCGCCTGGAAGACGATCAGCCCGGCAAGATTATCGTAGCCCTAAACAAGTTCGGCGATGAAACGCCCAACACCGGCGCCGGCTCGCTGTTCGACGTATTGTTTCACTGCGTCGGCGAGGGCGAAGGCGAGATTCGTTTTGCGCAGTCGCGCATTAGCGATGCGGAAGATAAAACGTTCTCCAGCAAATGGGCTTCGGCCAAGATAAAAGTCGCCGGCATCAATATCGTTTCGGTTGATATTGATGTGGTGTCGCGCGGCGCCGAACCGCAGGAACTTGAGGTCATGTGGGACATTGCGGGTTGAAATCGCAGAAAAAGGCCTTGCATCCCAGAAGCGCAGTTGCTTATATTGCCCGCGCTAAAAAAGCTCGGGGCGTGGCGCAGTCCGGTTAGCGCACTTGACTGGGGGTCAAGGGGTCGGAGGTTCAAATCCTCTCGCCCCGACGAGCTAAGGAGCCGTAATTCCCATAAGAATTGCGGCTCCTTTTTTATTTTCCTCCCTGCCTTCGCCTAAAAATCTGTGAAGTCTTCGCGAGTTTTGGCGTCCTATTCTTTGTTAAAACCTAAGCCGAACGAGCCGGAGCCAAACCCAAATCCCAACTGAGAAAGATTTTTGCTTTTCTTGCAGCGAATCGAGTCATTAAAAATAACTTCGGATTTTCAGACACGCTGAAAACCAAAGCTTTTGCCAGCACACGGATCAAAAATTCACGCGAAAAAAACTTTGGGCTTTTCAGCGTGAGCTTTTGATCCGTGTGTGACCTCAAAAACTTTCAAAATTTTATTCTGAGTTTGTTTCTCATTCGCATAAGTTCTCAGAACTGCTCGTTTGCCGGTACAGCTTTCACACAATTACCGGGGCTTCCTCCCTTTCAAAAACATTATTACAGGAGCAACTATGCTACTTACCCAATCCCGAGGCCGCCAAGCTCTCGTTCCCGTGTTTAAAATCCTATGTTGCGCGCTCGCGTTGAGCGCAAACCTCTTCGCGCAAGACAAGCCCATAAAATGGGGCGAGGTGCCCCGGCCTGAGTTGGAGATGAAAAACTATCCCGCGGACTCGAATGCCACTGCCGTCATCTTATGCGATTATGGTGAAGTATCATTTGACGACGCGTTCAATTTGATTTTGACCTGCCATCGCCGCGTCAAAATTCTCAGCGAAGCCGGTTATGATTGGGGCGAAGTGGCGCTCACGTATTTCGGGAAAGAGCGCTCGCAATGGATCACCGATATCGAGGGCCAAACGCTCACGCTCGTCAACGGCGCGGTGCGCAAAGACAAGCTGGATAAAAAGTCGATCTTCAACGAAGACGTAGACGGCGAATATCGTCGCGTGCGATTCACCTTGCCCAGCCTCGCGCCCGGCGCGGTCATTGAATATCGCTACACCGTGCATTCCAAGTATGCGACCTTTTTGCACGGCTGGGACTTTCAATCCGACGAGCCGACGCTCTGGAGCGAGTTTCGCGCGGATATTCCGAGCGTGCTGCAATATGTGGTGGTGCAGCAAGAGTTGCAGGATCTCGCCGTGAACGAATCGCAAGCCTCGTCATGGCCGCCCACGATGTCCGGATTTCAGACGGCGCGCTTGTACAATTTGCGCATCATGAACCATCGCTGGGCCAAACGCAACATTCCGGCGTTGCGCGAAGAATCACACATGACTACCGCGGATGACTATCGCGCGAAGATTCATTTTCAACTGGCGCGCATCGCATGGCCGGAGTCGCCGACGAAGGAAATCATGACCACGTGGGAGAAGCTCGCCGAAGAATTAATGGCCAGCGCCTCTTTCGGCGAACAGATTGACCGACACAAAGTTCTGCGCGAGCAAGCGCAAACGCTCACCGTTCGCATGACGGATTACGAACAAAAGCTGCGCGCGATTTATGATTACGTGCGCACGACCATGAAGTGGAACGATAAACGCGGCGTGTATGCCGACGAGGCGTTGGACAAAATGTATCAAGCGCGACGCGGCGACGGGCCGGGGATCGCCCTCATGCTCACCGGCATGCTGCGCGCCGCAGGCTTAGAGGCGCATCCGGTGTTGATCAGCACGCGCGATAACGGCAAAGTGATCGAGCTTTATCCGCTGCTCTCACAATTCAACCATGTACTCACATACGCCAAGATCGGCACGAAAGAATACCTGCTCGACGCGACCGATCCGCTGCGGCCGTATAATATGCTGCCCGTGGCCGGGCTCAATCAAGTCGGTTGGCTGGTTGAAAAAAATAAACCGCGTTGGGTAAATATCACCGCGCCCGGTTCGTATCACCATCAAACCACGGTCTTCGCGCAGCTCTCCGCCGAAGGCAAGCTCACCGGCCGTTTCGAATCGTTGGACGGCGGTTACAGCGGCTTGTTTGATCGCCGTGAATTGCAAGCAAGCAAGAAAGAGGAAGATTACATTCAAGCCGGTTGGCTCAAGCAGCTCACCGGCGCGCAGCTTGACTCGTTTACAATTTCCCAGCGCGATTCGGTGACGGCGCCGCTGCTCACCAAAGCGCATTTTTCTTCCACCGATCATGCGCAAGTTTCCGGCGATAATATTTATTTCATGCCCATGCTCTTTGGCCGCCGCGAAGAGAATCCCTTCAAACGTCCGGCGCGCACCTTTCCCGTGGACTTTGCGTACTCGCGCAAAGTGACTTACACCGCGAACATTGTTTTGCCGGAAGGCTACGTCGTGCAAGAAATGCCGCGCAACCTCATGCTCGAAGTGCCCGGCGAAGGCGTGCAATTCCGCCGCACGTGTTTGCAAGAAGGCAACACGCTGCAATTCACCACGCAGACCCACATTCGCAAAGTGCGTTTCACGCCGAATGAATATAAATCCCTGCGCGAACTTTTCGACCGCATCGTGGCCGCGCACGCGGAGCAAGTCGTGCTCACGCGCGACCCTTCCACGGTGACGAAGAAGGGAGAGTGAAACATGTTGAAAAAGATTTTTCCAACTATTCCCCCCTTAAGGGGGGCCAGGGGGGTGTTGCCCAAATCGAAGACGACTTCGAATTCACAGTGCGAACCTTTTCATCTCGCCGCGAAGAACACCCCCCTCAAGGGGGGAATATTAATCGCAGCAATTCCCCCCTTGAGGGGGGCCAGGGGGGTGTTTTCCAGAGCGAAGAAAAATTTCGATTCATGTTTCGACTCTTCTCTTGTCGTCGCGCATGACACCCCCCTCAAGGGGGGAATTATTTTTGTGCTCCTCTTCGTTTTGTTCACGACCACAACAACGCTCTTCGCTCGCGGCGACGATCAACCCGAGCTTGCGGTTTCCAAAATGCCGGCGTTGCTCGGCCTCAATGCCGAAGCCGTGGTGCGACTCGAAATGCGGACGTTTTTTGTGGAAAGCCCCAAACGCGCGACGGAGCAAATTCGCACCGCGGTCACGGTTTTCAATCAAAAAGGCCGCGAATCCGGACGCTGCTATGTTGGGTATGATCGCTTGGTGGAATTGAAAAACTTGCGCGGCTGGCTGCTCGACGCGGAGGGCCGCAAGATTCGCGAGCTAAAAAATTCCGACGTGAAAGATTATAGCGCGATTTCCGGCTACTCGCTTTATGAGGACAATCGCGTTCGCGTCGCGGAATTTTTTCACGACGCTTATCCCTACACTGTTGTGTTCGAATATGAGCTGCTGTATAACGGCATCATTACCTGGCCGATGTGGTATCCGCAAGACGGCGAAAATTCCGTGGAGCGCACCACGCTGGAGTTGAATGTCCCCGCGGATATGCCGGTGCGCTATCGGGTGCGCGGTAAATTAGAAGAGCCGAAAGTCACCACAGCCGCCGCGCGCAAAATCTATCGCTGGGAAGCCGCACTCTTGCCGAAATACGAGCATGAACCTTTTGGCCCTTCCTGGCGCGAGCAAGCGGCTTCGGTTTACACTGCGCCGCGGCATTTTGAAATCGCGGGATACGCCGGCGATATGTCTTCGTGGGAAGGATTCGGACAATGGATGCAGCAGCTTTATGCGGGGCGCGAGGTTTTACCGCCGGAAGCGCTGGCGCAGGTGCGGCAGTTGTGCTCCGGACTTTCTTCCCCCAAAGAAAAAGCGCGTGTGCTTTATGAAAAACTGCAAAGCACCACGCGCTATGTGAGCGTGCAGCTTGGAGTGGGCGGCTGGCAGCCGTTTGACGCGAACTATGTTTTCACGCGCGGCTATGGCGATTGCAAAGCGCTCTCGAATTATATGGTCGCGATGCTCAAAGCCGT
>CAYNDW010000185.1:0-9880 GCA_964395375.1 uncultured Cytophagia bacterium | reverse complement strand
TGCTCGACATCGCAACCGCGCCGAAGACCACGTCGGTAATGGTCGGCGTAAATATAACACTCACGCTCAAACTGCTGCCATAGGGCAAAGTCACCGGCGAACTGGGCGGCGCGAGCAATTCAAACCCGGCGCCCGTTGCTTGAAAGTTGGAGAGCACGAGATTGTCGACGCCGCGATTGATAATCACCACCGTGCTCGTGTCGCGCGCTACGCTCGTCTCCGCGAGAAAGCCGAGCGTATCCGTGTCGGCCACCAAGGTCGCGGCGAGATTGGGATAATACACGCCGACCGCATTCCACGCCGCGATCGCCGCGTCATATTGCGGCGAGTTGGCGCCGTACAAATCCGTGGCGGAATAAATCGTGGCCAAACGCGCCTCGAAATAACCCGAGCTTTGCGTGAGATACCGCGTCAAATTGCGATACGCGATCTTCTCGGCCTGCGCAATGCCGAGGCCAGGAACGTTATAAGTATCGCCGTTATCATTGACGCCGCTGCCGCCTTCGCTCAGAAGATAGAACCAATAATTTTGCACGCCGCTATTGGTATGCACACCGCCTTGATCGTTGCCGCCATTCGGATTCGCGGTGGAGGCCCAGCCCGCTCCCAAGTAAGTATCGGGATCGCCGAAGGTCCTGGGGTTCGACATCGAACGCAGGCGTATTGCGCCCTGCCCCACGTCCCAACTGCCGCTCGCGCCCATCATGTCGAACTCAACCGCATTGCCAAAGACGTCGCTGAAGGATTCATTCAAGGCGCCGGACTCGCTGGCATAAATCAATTGCGCGGAATTTCCCGTGACGCCGTGCGTTAGTTCATGCGCAACAACGTCGATGGTCACCAGCGGAGAAGCATTGTTGTTGCCGTCGCCGAAGCGCATGCGCGTGCCGTCCCACGTGGCGTTGAACCAGCCGTTGTCGAAATGCACATACGCGAGCAGCTTGCCGCCGCGATTGTCATAACTATTGCGGCCATGCACGCGTTGATAATAATCATACGTGCCTTCCAACGCCCAATGCGTGCTTACGCCCGCTTGCGCATTGGGCGAAATAAAATTGGTGTCGGCATTCACGAAATCCACCGCGGCACTGAGATTAGTGCCGCGTTTCATGTCATACGTCTCGATCCCTTTGCCCCTCCCCGTTTCACGCAATCGATAGGTGAAGGGATTGGGTTGATCGACTGTGAAATTTACCTGGCCATTGTAGACGCTCATGCCCTGACCCGGCACGTCTGCGTCGTGCAGCAGTGCAAGAACTTTGACAATCGCACCGGTCTTGGCCTCAACGTCAACGTGATAGCGGCCCATAGGTTTTTCAGCGTAAATATCGAAGCGATACACGAGGCGAAAATCCTCGGCGCTCTGTGCTTCATGTGCGGCGCTGATCTTGAGTTCGCCTTGCGGAAAGAACGTCGCGTTGGCGTCGTTTTGTTCGCGTTTTAAAAAGGCCTCGTTGGCCGGGTTCTCCCACATATAAGCTTCCGCCGCGAGATGATTCAAAGCGAAACGCAAAGCTTGTTGTTCGGATAAAGCCGGCGCGGTTTCAAGCTGCAAACCGGAAACGAGTTCGCCGTGCGCCAGATAAACTTTACCGTTCCTTTCATGCGCCAAGAAGCCGCGATCGGCAACCACAAGCCCGCGATGGTATTGCTGCAAACGATGATGCGTGATTCCAAGCTCGTCGGTGACCGCCTCGACCGGCTGCAACTCGTCTGCTTGCGTCAACCCGAAAGCTGCGCGATAAGTTTGCATGAACGTTGCCATGCTTACTTGTTCTGGCGCCGAAAAATTTCGCGCAAGCTGAAGCGGGTTATTGCGCGCGCGCGTTGGCGCCGCATCAGGCTGTGCGAGGAGGGGAGAATAAACCAAAACGGTGAGAAGCAAAAACGCGGAAAGCAGCGGAAGCAAGCGGGCAGCAGTTTTTGTGCGCATCAAAAACTCCGGTTTAGTTGTGAAGGATTAAAAAGAGAACTCCTACGGTCGGTAATGGGCGGAATAATACGACCGTAGGAGTATGATTGCAAGACGGAAGTTGCGAGACGCGGACTCTTCACGCTTGCGAAAGTTTAAAACCTTCGCAAGGGTTGGCTATTTATTACTCCGAGCGAAATTTAGGTTACACTTTCCCTCCTCGCACGTCATTCAGGAGGAATCTTTTTACTCGCTGGAGATACTGCCGAGCGCTTAAAAAGATTCCTCCTGAATGACAGCGCTTGAGGTCCGAAGTGTAACCTGTTTTGTGCTCAGAGTAGTAGCTCATTGCCCTACTTGTCTCCTTATCTTACGAGCACCAATTTCCGCACGACCTGTTGCGCGCCCGCTTCGAGCTTGTAGAAATAAACGCCGCTCACCGCGGGCTGGCCTTGCTCATCAAGCCCGTTCCATTGCGCCGTGAATTGTCCGGGTTGATACGGCGCATCCACGAGCGTGCGCACTTCGCGGCCGAGCACGTCATACACGCGCAAGGTCACATGCTTGCTGAATTGCTCTGCCGGCAGTTGATAGCGCATCACCGTCGTCGCGCCGCTGAAGCCCGCATGCAGCGGATTGGGATAACTCGCGCTCAACGTAAAGCGCGTGGGAATGTCCTCCGTGCCCTCGCGCTCCTCCACCGCGCTCACGCCGTTCAACCAATCAATCACACTGCGCAACACGCTTTCGCGCGAGGCAAAGCCGGTGCGCGCGACAATTGCTTCCACGCCGAAACCAAAGAACACGACACGCGAACCTTTGGCCGCATCTTCCACACGCACGCCGGCCACGGCATTGCTCGTCGTATCAAACACCACGCACGCTTGCGCCACGGCGTCGGGCTGCACATGATCGCGTGAGTTTTGGTTGTTCGCCCCGCCTGCGCCGGCATTGGCAATGGTGCGATTCGGACCGCCCACCGGGTCGCCTTTCACGCCGTGCAAGATGGGATCATTCAGATTGCGCACGAAGCTCACGTGCAAACGCTCGGTGAGGAATGCGTCGCCGGTCAAACTCTCCGCAATGTTCTGGCCCGTGAGGAAAAGCCGCCCGCCGCGATCGAGATACGCGCTAATGCTGTCGCGCTCGGACTTCGTCAACACATTCGCGCCCGAGGCGTTGCCCGTGTACCAAATCACGGCTTTATTTTTTAACAACGGCGTCTTGCTCAACGGCACAATGCCGCGTTGCGCTTGCGACCAAATGTAGGGCACGATGCCAAGGGTTTGCAGCGAGGTTTGATAAAAACTCTGGAACGCGCCCGTGGGATCGTCATTCACCAACAGCAAATCCGCAGGATCAAGCGTGGCATTGAGCACTGTGGGCGCGCCGGCATTGATCGTAATGTTCGTCACCGTTTTCGCGACATATGGAATGTCCGGTTCGATCACGAGACGATCATACTGAATCATGCTGCCAAAGGTGATGTAGAGATTGTTGAAAGCATAATTGCCCTGCGCATCCGCGGTCGTGGTGAGCGTGAAATCGTCAACCAGATCGCTGCTCACGTAAAGCGTCAAGTTTGCAGCCACGCCTCGACCTGCGGCGTCTTGCAATTTGCCTTGCAAAGCGCTTTGCGGCAACGGCTGCAATTGGCGATTGTGCTGCAAAGTCGCGCCGTAATTCACCGTCACTTTGCTCGTATCGGGAATGAACGGATACGCGCGCAACACAATCGTCGCACCGAGCGGCGCGGGAGTGCCCGTGCTCGCGAGCGCGCGAAAAGCATACTTGCCGCCGTCATAAACCGGCTGAATAAAATTTTTCTCCAACAGCCGCGCCTCAAGCTTTTTGATCACACTGCCATTGAGCGCGCTGGTCACTGCGCCTTGCACGGTCGCTACGGGCAACGCCGCGCCAACCTGCGTTTGAAAAATGCCGCGGCCATCCGTGCGGTCGGAAAAATAATCCGGCCACGAAGCGCGGAAGCGCTCGGCTTTATCAAGATCGGCTTGACTCGGCGTCGTGCCTTTGCGCAAGAGATAAACATAACCTTGCCGGAAAACTTTGGGCGAGGTCGTTGCGTTTGGAATGCGCGGACCTTCCACGGCAATAACGTCCTCAATCGTCACGGCGCGCTTCGTCGCGGATACCGTCGTGCCGAGTTGGGGGAATTGCGAGCGTTGCTCCAACGTCACGCCGGGGATTTCTAACAAATAGGTCGGAGCAATTTCTTCCGCCGGGCGCAAACCCATGACGTAATGATCGAGCAAACTAAAATTATCAAACGAGCGCACGGTGGTAAACGAGCCGTTGCCGTTGTCGCGCCACCCGTTGCCTTCCATGACCGAACCGTCGGTATCGAGATAAAAACTCCAATGCGCGATTTGGCGGCCAAGAATCAAATCACTTTCCGTGCCGCTGCGTTGATACCGCACGAACGCGCCCCATTCATGTTCCGCCTCTTGCCCCAGCACATTCAAGAAACTGAAACCCAACGGGCTATCCGGCCAAGCATTGACATGATTCATATGCAAGAATCCTTGCAAGCGTCCGGCGCTGCCAAACGCGGCCGCGACGTTGAAATTGCCGAGGCCGATGCCGTTCACTGAGTTTTGCACGCCGGAATAAAAAGCGCCAAACGGCGCGCCCAGCAAATCAAAATCCGTGATCAACACCAATTGATCGAAGCTATCGGGCTGCACCGCATAGAAGCGCTGCGCGATTTTAACGATGTCAACTTCGCGATACACCACTTGCACGAAACTTTCAAAGAGCGCGCCCGCGGTCGAGCCGGTGATCGGCAGGGTGCTCAAATTCACGGTTTGATATTCCGCGTTCGTGTCGCCGCGCGTGAGACCGACGATCAACGGCTGGCCGTTGATGGGCACGCCAATGCCGACGCCGTTATAGGCAATATCGAATTGGCCGTTCGCAAACAACGTCAACTGCACCGTATTGCTGTTGTTGTTATCAAACTCGGGAATATTCTCCCACGTGATCACAAAACGATCCGCGGCTTGACGATAGTGAATGCGTCCGCCGGCCGCCGGATTCAAATCCACGAAGAGCGCGGCGATCAAAGGCAGACCCTCGACAAAGAAATCGTTGGAATCATAAAAGTCCGGATTGCCCGTGCGCCCAAACGTGACGTTACCGTTCGAGCGAATCCAAACGTCGTTCCATGTTGTGCCGGCAAAGCTAAACGTGAAGCCGGAGGTGAAAGTAACTTTATGATTGGTATCATCGCCCGCGCCGAGTACCGTGCCCACGGTGTTATCGAACGCAAGAGTTCCGGCGGAAACCTCATAGCCGCCGATGGCGTTGGGCGCAAAATGCAAGAGACGATTATCCAGATCAAAGACGCTGATCGTCGGCTCGCTGACGATGGTGCCGTCGTCTTCAATGACTACGAGATTGCCCGCGGTGTACGTTCGCGCCGGCGCGGAGCTTTGTAGTCGCGTTTCCGTGCGCGCGCTTTGGATGCGATTTTTGATCAACGCATCAATCGCGCTGTTTTCATACGTACCGCAAACAAAGCCACTGCTCGTGGCCGGGCCGCCGAGGCGGTGTTTATTGTGGCGCGCGCTTTCGGCAAACGCGTGGGAGCAAAGCAGGCTTAAGGCAGTGGCAGTGAGCACAACGGCGAAGCTACGGCGGGCATGACGCACAAATGGCATGTGGCACTCCGATTGGGGGTGAGAAACGATGACGGTGAAATGGTGGTTGCAACTCTGCAAAGTGACGGCACTTGAGGCCGGAAGCACCATCACCCGATGCTGAAGCATCGGGCTAGGAGGTGCAAGCCCCGCAAGCGGGGCTTGCACCCAATTGGTGTTTAGGGATCTTTAGATCGCTTTCAACTTTTAGCCTGAGGCTTACAGCATCAGGCGGCAGCATCACAAGTGCAAAATTCAGGTAGTAAATTTAAAAACGTGTGAGGGTACAACCGATACGCCCAAATTCCAAATGGAGTTTTTATTCCAAGACCAGCACGCGGCGCACTTGTTGGAAATTGCGGCCTTCGTCGGTCACGGCGCGCATGCGGCAGAAGTAAATGCCGCTCGGCGCCAAACGGCCGTGCTCGTCCTTGCCGTTCCACTCGACCGTGTGCAAGCCCGGAGCCTTGTGACTTTGCACGAGTGTGGCGAGGCGCTGCCCCATGAGGTCAAAGACGGCAAGCTCGACCTCGGCGTTCAACGGCAGCGTGTAACGAATCTTTGTCGCAGAGCTTGCGTGCGCACGCGCAGAGGGTGCGAACGGATTGGGATAATTTTGGTGCAAAGCAAAATTTTGAGGTGTTGCCGTTTCCGGCGCAGCAACTGCAACCGCGGCAGATTGCACCACGCGTATGTCGTCGATGAACCATCCAGGGAGCGGCGTATTGGCAACGCTGTCGGTCTGCACGCGAAAGCGAATACGCACGTCGTCGAAGCCCGGCCCTTTGTATGCACTGAGATCAAATGTCCGGCGCTGCCATTGCGTTTGCACACCGCGCAAAGTTTCACTCAATTGTTGCCAACTCTGCCCCGCGTCACCGCTGATTTCCACCACGCCGAAGTCTTCTTGATTCGCGGCGAAATAGTGTTGCTCGTGCAATTCCAAATAAGCTGAAGCCAAACTTATCAGAGGAGAAAGATCGAGCGACGCAACGAGTGTGAGCGCCGTGTTCGCCTTGTTCGCATAAACCCTCCCCGGATTGCTATTCGCTCCAAACGTGCCGGAGAATTTTCGCACGCTCGTCACGCCCCAGCCGAGCGAATCCACGCGCCAATCGCGCAAGCCGCTTTCAAAACCCTCGTGGCCGATCACAAAACTCTTTTCAATCGAAAGCGCGCGATTGCGCCGCAATGCCGCATCGCGCACGCTCGCGTAATAGCGCAGCGTATCGCCGAACTGAAACGGGCCGCGCAACTCAGCCCGGAATAAATTCGGCGGCGCAGTCGCGCCCAGTCGCACGCTATCGCGCGGCGCATAAACCCCGCGATAGTGCAGCCACGCCGCGCTTGAGTCAATGCCGTTCACGTCGCTCGCCTGCACTGTGATCGTGAACGGGCCCACATTGCTCAACGTGTTCGGCAAACTCGTCACGCTCGCTAGCACCGGCGGAATCGTGTCGGGGTGCGTGGAGTAAGCATATTTTTTTATGGATGAAGCAAAGCCCTGCGCGTTGCGAGCATGAATAAAATATTCCACGGTGCGCTTGAACTGCGGCGGAATCTCAGCGCGATAAACGCCTCCTCCCTGCTCAATCATCGGCGCGCGCTTGAATGGCAACTTGCCATCGACATCCCAATACAACGCGACACTCGTGATCGGGCTGGTTGTGGAATTGATTTGCGCCAACACCACTTGCGCGCGCGTCGTATCGTCCGTGTCGCGCACCGGCGTGTGCTCGATGCTATAACCATTGAGCCAATGGAGCACGCGCGCCATCACCTCATGGCGTTGCTGCGTTTGCACAATCGCCTCAAAGCCGCCGAAGCCGAAATAAACCACGCGATGATTGCCGGCATAACGCACCGCGCCGGAGCGGCCGTTGGCATAGTTAAAGATGCTCACCGCCGGCGCGAGCGGCGCAATCTCGCTCGGCAACTGCTCGCTCACAGTGCGGCCCGGCTGTTCAATATTAAAACTCAAACCGCGGCCAATCGGATCGTTGGCCGCGCCCGTGAGCGCGTTGAGATTCGCGTCGTCACTCACATAACGCGCGTGCAGAAAATTTTCATAGAACTGACGCGAAGCCCCGCGCGAGAGATAAAATTGATTGAACAGATTGGGAGTCGCGTCGCTCAAATCCCAGCCAATATCTTGGCCGGAGATAAAAAGCTTGCCGCCGTTCGTGAGATATTGCGCGAGCGCAGTGCGATCAATTTCATCCAAAGTTGGGAAAGCCCATTCGCACGCCCAAATCACGTTGGGATAGCGCGCAAGCACATCAAGCTGCGCGCCTTCGCGCGGATGCGTATACGTGTCGAACGCGATGCCAAGGCTGTCCAACGTTTGCGAATAAAAGTGCTCGACATTGTTCTGGCCATGATCATCATCCACCAACAACACGAACGGCGAGAGCGCGAGATAGAACTCGAAGCTTTGTTGATAACCATTGGCCGCGCTCAAAGCGAGCTGAAAGCGCGCGCGATGCGGCAAGGCCTCGGCATGCGCGCTGATGATAAAGGGATCGTTGGCGTTGTTCTGTTGATTGCGGCTCAAATCCGAAAGCCCGGGCAGCGTGCCGTAACTCGCCGTGTTCTTCACAATGTTGATCGCATAGTCTTCCGTCGAAAGCTGCGCGTTGAGATTCACGGCGTCGCCCCACACGTTTTGTAGATCGATCCGCAGTTCGACGGTTTCGCCCGCGTCTAAAATTTGATTCGCGTTGTCTTGCACATAAGTTTTGCCGAGCAAGATTTCCGGCAGCGGAGTGACGGTTTCCGTGAGTGCCCGTTGCGCGTTGATGCGTCCGCGACCAAGCTTGCCTTGCACATATTCGGAGTTCAAAGCGTCAATCGCATCCGCGGTCTCGACGATTTGAAAAGTAATTTGCGCCGGCGGCCAATTCGGATGCCGCGACTTCACCAAAGCCGCGAGGCTTGCAACAATGGGCGCTGAGAACGAGGTGCCTTGCTGCTCGAAATATTCGCCGCGCAGCGTCGTGGTTAATATTCCCGGGCGGCGTCTTTTAATATCACCGCCCGGCGCGCAGACTTTGACCCAATCGCCAAAGGAGGAATACGAAGCAAGCTCGTCGCGATCATTCACCGCGGCCACCGTGATCGCAAACGGCGCGAGATTCAAACCGAACGCCTCTTCGTTGGTTGCGTTGCCCGCGGCGCTCGTAATCACCACGCCCTTTTGAAAAGCATATTGCGCCGCATCGGCCACCACGCGCGAGCTGCCCGCGCTCAGGTTTGCGACATGCGCGCCGTTGTCCGCGGCATAAACAAACGCCGCGGCGGAAAACGCAGTGCTCACCACGCTTTCGAAATCATTGCGCAGCCAGCCCACGCGCAGCGGCATAAGTTTGACATTCCACGAAAGCGCCGCGATGCCGCGCGCGTTGTTCGTCACCGCCGCGGCCACGCCGGACACGCCGGTGCCATGGCTCACGAAATCGCTCGGATCATTGTCGGGTGTGTCGTTGTCCTCGCCTTGCATCGCATCCGTCACATCGTCGACAAAATCCCAGCCGCGCACGTCATCAACAAAACCGTTGTTGTCGTTATCTGCGCCGTCGATGATCTCCCTGGCATTGCTCCAAATGTTCGCGGCAAGATCGGGATGTCGCCATTCCGTGCCGCTGTCGATGATGGCGATAATCACACTCGAATCGCCGCGCGCGAGGTCCCAAGCCTGCTCGGCTTTGATTTGCGTGAGATATTGTTGTTGGGGATAAAGCGAGTCGTTGGGCGCGATAACATTCTCTTCTTGATGCGGGATAAAGGGTAGTGCTGACACTTCACCCATTCCCCCCTTGAGGGGGGTTCGGGGGGTGTTATTGCGCGCTGATATTTCCGAAGACACCCCCCTGGCCCCCCTCAAGGGGGGAATTGCCGAGGCGCTTTCCAACGGCATCAAAAAATCCGGCTCGGCATATTCGACGCTCGGATCGTTTTGCAATGCGAGCGCGAGCGCGACAATATCGGTTTGTTCCGGCACTGTGGCAATGACGATGCGATCTAGTCCGAGCCTTGTGCTCGCCGCCAAAGCTTGGTCTTTTGCGTTTTGAAAAAGAGGCCGCAGCGTGCCGAGCGCATGCGTTTGCGCGAGCGCGGCCACACGCTGATCGCGTGCAAAGTTTTTGATCGCGGGTTTGAATTTGATCACGACGCGACCGGCTTCATTCAGAACAAACGCGCGAACGACCCCCCGCGCTACGAGGACGTCGCCTCCGATCTGGTACGCGACGCCTTCAAGAAATTCCCCGCGAAGTGAGCCCCGCTTCCCCCTCGGACGACGAGCGATTCA
>CAYNDW010000184.1:0-9885 GCA_964395375.1 uncultured Cytophagia bacterium | reverse complement strand
CTTATCAAACCGATAAAGATTGCCGTGTTGATATTGCGAGTACACAATGTTCGGATCTTTCGGATCAATCGCGGT
Organism: uncultured Cytophagia bacterium; assembly: GCA_964395375.1. Lineage (GTDB taxonomy): Bacteria > Zhuqueibacterota > Zhuqueibacteria > Zhuqueibacterales > Zhuqueibacteraceae > JABWAN01. Next base: position 9,810 of record CAYNDW010000184.1, on the reverse strand, counting down.
TTCAAACCCGTCGCCGCCGACCGTCACGATCCAATCCGAATTGCGAATGCCATGAACATTGGTCGTGCGCGAAGGCCCGCCGAGCGAGAAATTATCCTGCGTGCCGCCATAGACATTATAAAATGGGAGCGCATGGTCCACGCTCACGCGATAGAACTGCGTCACGGAAAGGTTCGCTTTATAATTCCACGTCGTGCCGCGATCAAAGCTTTCATACACGCCGCCATCGCAACCATTGAGCAGATAGTTCGTGTTCTGCGGATCGATCCACAGCGCGTGATTGTCAACGTGTTTGTAGCGCTCGCCCACCTGCCGAAAATTTTTTCCGCCATCCTCCGTCACCATCATCCACGTGTCGAGCGCGTACACGCGACTCGCTTCTTTCGGATCGCACACGAGCTCTTGATAGTATTGCGGGCTGCCGCTCACATACTTGCTGCGCTTCTCCCAATTCTCGCCGCGATCTTGTGAGCGAAAGAAGCCGCTCGAATCATTCGCCGCTTCGATGATGGCATAGAGCACATCGGGGTTCGCGGGCGAAATCGCAAGACCGATGCGGCCCATCTCTTCGCTCGGCAAGCCGCTCTTGATTTGTCGCCACGTTGCGCCGCCGTCGGTTGATTTGTGAATGCCCGACTCCGGACCGCCATTGATGAGCGTCCACACATGCCGGCGCCGTTGATACGACGAAACCACAAGCACGTCCGGATCGCGCGGATCATAAACGAGATCACTAATACCCGTCATCTCGCTAATGTGCAGCACGCGTTTCCACGTTTGACCGCCGTCCGTCGTTTTATACAAGCCGCGCTCGCCGCCGTCATTCCACAATGGGCCTTGCGCCGCAACATAAACGACATTCGAGTTGCGCGGATCGATCACAATCTTGCCGATGTGCTCGGAGTTTTTCAAGCCCACGTTCTTCCACGATTTGCCGCCGTCGAGCGATTTATAAACGCCGTCGCCATAGCCCACGCTGCGCTGACTGTTGTTCTCGCCCGTGCCCACCCACACCACGAGCGGATTGTTCGGATCAAGCGTCACGCAGCCAATCGAGTACGAGCCTTGTCCGTCAAACACCGGCTGCCACGTCGTGCCCGAGTTATTCGTTTTCCACACGCCGCCCGAAGCGACCGCGAGATAGTATTGATTGCGGTTTTGCGGATTCACCGCAAGGTCGCCGATTCTTCCCGAAGTCAATGCCGGCCCGATGCCGCGCAGCTTCAGTCCGGAAAAAGTTTTTGAAGAAAGCGGGCCGTCCTCTTTCGCGGGCGTTACAGGTTTGTTTGGTTGCGCGAACGCGGCAATGACAACAACGCAGAGAACAACGGTGAGTAATTTGGAAACGGACATGGGGTGCTCCTCCTCAGAGTGGGTTTGATTATATGCCTTCTTGCTTCGTCAAACGGCCTTGCTTATATTGCTTGTGAAAAAATACGCTTGTTAAAACAACCGAATTAGCAAAGGATGAATGCCATGAACCTGCAAACTGAAACCGCCGCGGTGCATCACATTTTTGCACTCGCTCAAAATTTATCACTCCTCGAACGTTGTACTTTGGTCGAAAGATTAAACCGTCATATTGACGACAATCTTCCAAATCATGCCAGCATCGAAGAAGCCCTAGCGCTTTACTTGGCGGAGAAATGCAGTCTCGGGCGCGCAGCGGAACTTGCAAACGTCACCCGCTGGGATCTGCTTGCGCTTCTCAAAAAGCGAAACATGACAGTGATCGTTGATACCGATTATACCGCGGCAGAAATGGATGCGCTGGCTGCAGAACTTGAGCGCGAAGGCGTATTATGCTAATCGTTAGCGACACGAATATTCTTAGCTCATTTAGCGCAGGCGGCGCATTGGACCTTCTGCTCCGGCTTTTTTCCGACAAAAGTGTTCAGATTCCTCCTGCTGTTGAGCAGGAGCTTTCGCAAGGCCTAACGCGCGGCCAAGATCATCTTAAAACGATCTCACAAGCCATTTCCGAAGGCAAAATTCAAGTTCTCAACTTGTCTGCGGAAGAGAAAAATGAGGCAGAAACATTGCCTGCAAGGCTCAATGCCGGAGAGCGGGAAGCGATTGCTTTGACGAGAAATCGTAACGCTCGATTGTTGTGCAACGATAAACAGGCAATCCGTTACTGCGAACAAAATAATATTCAAGTACTCGACTTGCCCTTTTTGCTCCGGCAACTATGGGTGCGAAATATAAGCTCCCAACACACTGTTGATGATGTCATACACAAAATGCGTGTTGTCGAAAGCTTGCAGTTGAGTCCCAAAGCGCTGAAAAGTATTTTCTCGCCGCGCTGATTTGCCTTCTCACTCCCGCCCAATTTAATCGAACTTTCCTTCCTCGCAAGCGCGAAATCACTGCTTGACGCGCACTGTTTTTTTGTTGGGGCGTTGCTCGATCAACGAGTCCTCTCCGCTTGTTCCTCTGGCCGGCTCTCTTCGAGCGAGGTGGCTTAAAGCGCTTCGCAGACTTCAAAAAGCAAAGCACCACAGCCGTGCTGCAAGAAAAACTTTCCGCAATCATGCCCGCACGGTTCTAGTATTCCCAGGTGGAACAGAGTCAAAGCTCCTGCGCCACCTCCCTCTTCATTATCGCCACACAAATCTGTTTGCCGTTTTAAACACCTTCATCACTCTCGAAAATTTCTCATTGCTTTTGGCTGCGCGATTTGACAAATCGCTCTCGCCTTTTTACCTTTAGAACAATTGGTCTCAAATAGGTTCTTCAAGTTAGGGAGAAGCCCAAATGACTCACAAACACAAAATGTTCTCCGTCTTCGCGGCTTTCATGTTTAGCGCGTATGCGTGGCAAGCCCACGCCAACAATCTCGCCGTCAAACACGTAGCCTTGCGGAATGAAACCGCGGGCAGTCACGTCGCGGTCCGCCTCGAGGTAAGCTGGGAAAATTCCTGGCGCAACGATCTCGCCGGCGCTGGTCAAGCGGCGCCATTCAATTACGACGCCGCATGGCTCTTCGTCAAATTTAGCGCTGACGGCGGCGCCACTTGGCGGCACGCCACGCTCTCGTCTGCAAGCGCCGACCACACCATTGGTAACAACAACGGCGTCGCCGCAACCATTCAAGCCGTGTCCGATGGCAAAGGCGTTTTCATTTTCCGCGGCCAAAACGGCAACGGCGCGAACACTTGGGCTGACGTCCAACTCCGCTGGAATTACAGTGCAGATGGCTTGAGCAGCAGCGCCAACGCGATCGTCAACGTGCTCGCGCTCGAAGTGGTGTATGTGCCTGCGGGCAGTTTTTTCGCGGGCGAGCAATCGCCCTCTCCCATCAATGGCCAATTTGAAAAAGGCACGACCGGCGCTCCGTTTGAAATCACCAACGAAAGCGCGTTGACTTTGGGCGGCGGCAGCGCGACGAGTCTCGGCAACAACAATGCGCAAGGCATGGCGCATCTCGACGATTTCAACGACACAGTGAGCAAAAGTTTGCCCGCGGCTTTTCCCAAAGGCCACGCCGCGTTTTATATCATGAAGCACGAAATCACCCAAGGCCAGTATGCGGACTTTTTAAATTTGTTATCGCCGGCGCAAGCGAGCCGCCGCAATATTGCAAGTGTCGCGACCTATCAAAGTTTTCGCGGCACGATTGCCGGCGCGCACCCGTTGCTCGCAGCGAGCGCGAATGAGCGCGCGTGCAACTTTCTCTCGTGGCTCGATGGCGCGGCGTACGCGGATTGGTCGGGCTTGCGTCCGATGACGGAGTTGGAGTTTGAAAAAGCCGGCCGCGGCAATCAAGCCGTTGTGACCGGCGAGTATGCCTGGGGAAATGCGACGATCACACGGCAAACCGCGCACAATGGCGCTGACGGCAGCGGCTCGGAAACTTCCTCGCCCGCGAGCGCCAATGCGAATTTTAATTCCGGCCTCAACGGTCCGGTGCGCGCGGGCATCTATGCCGCGACCGCAGCGGCCGCACGCGCACCCGCCGGCGCATCATATTTCGGCGTGATGGAATTGAGCGGCAACGTGTGGGAGCGCGTGGTGACGCTGGCAAATTCTAGTGGCAGAAATTTTACCGGCGCGCATGGCGACGGCGAGCTTTCGAATAGTGCGGGCGCGGAAGGAAATGCAAACGCCGCAAGCTGGCCCGGCGCGAATGCCGCAGGCTCCGGCTTACGCGGCGGCGCGTGGAAAGACGAGGCCAAGCTGCTGCGCATGGCCGATCGCGCCTGCGCCGCGACGCCGGATGTGCAACGCGTCAATCATTACGGCTTTCGTTGTGTGCGCACTGCGCCATAAAGTTTGCAGCAAAGAATAAAGCCCGCGCCCTCAAAATTTCTTTTAACCGAAACGGCCTTGCTATTTTTGGAGAATGAGATAATGAAAACCACATTGCAAATCACCATGCTCGTCCTCGCGTTATGCGGGTATGCCCATCACGCGCACGCGCAATATTCCGGCGGCAGCGGCGACGGCTACACGTCTTCGCGCTCGGACGACATTTTGTATGACGGCAACACGCCCATCCTCACGGGCGCGGAGCTGCCGAATGTTGTGCATCACCTCACCATCAATAATCCCGCGGGCGTGACGTTGACCAAGAACATCGCGCTCAACGGCACCCTCTCCGTGCTCAATGGCGACTTCAATCTCAACGGCTTCGTCGTGACGTTCGGTGACAACGCTACGCTGATTGAAACCCCGGGCAACATCATCATCGGCGGCGGCGGCAACGTGACGGTCACGCGCACGCTCAACGATCTCACGGCCGGGCAAAACATCGGCAACTTGGGATTGGAGATTATCACCGCGGCGCAATTGGGCGAAACCACCATCGCGCGCGGAAACGTGCCGCAGCCTTTGACTCCGGCCAAAGAAAGCCGGCCGCGTTTCTTCGATGTCGTGCCCGCGAATGACACGAATTTAGATGCGACCGTGGCATTTCATTATGATGATTCCGAGTTGGAGAATGTGCCGGAGGCGGACCTCGCGCTCTTTATTTCGCACGATGCCATTGGGCTGGAGAGCAATACCGCATTCGGAAAAGGCTTTGCGAGCGTCGCGACCGATACCACGCCGACGTGGGATTTTCTCGGAGGAACAGTGGATGCCGCAGCAAAGAAGATTTCAAAAGGCGGCGTGGGCGGCTTCTCGCGCTTAACCATTGCGCGCGGCTTCGTCTTTTTTGCGGAGAAAGAAGTGAAGATCGACCACAACGTCACCTCCGAAGGCGACATTCACTCCAACGGCGACATCAAAATTGACAAAGGCCGGCCCGGCTCGCACACCGGCGATTTGACGGCATTGGATGATATCGAGATCGCAACCAACAATGCGATTGTCGGCAACGCCTTTGCGGGCGACGAACTTTTGTTGCGCGGCAACGCGAGCGTGAGCGGCGCCAGCGCGAGCAAGGCTGCGGTCATCTCGTTCGGCTTGCCTCTCCCCTCTTTCAAGCACGGCGAGAAGGATGTAACGGTTCCGGCCTCCGGCGCGCTGCATTTGGCTCCCGGCGCGTATGACGACCTCGAAGTGAAAGAACGCGGCACGCTCTTCTTGCGCAGCGGCGATTATTTCTTTGATCGTTTCGACACCGATGAGAAGGCCGTGGTCGCCCTAGATGTTGCGGCAGGCCCGGTCAATATCAATGTCGTAGAGAAGCTAGAGTTTGATCGCGACGTGCAAGTGCTCATCACGCCCAATGGACAGGCCGCGAGCAACAAGGTCACGTTCACGACTTTGCAGTATCACAAGATGGAGATCGAAGAGCGCGCGCAGATTTTGGGTTGGATCATCGCGCCGCGCGCGGAAGTGGAGTTTGAAGAAGAGGCGCGCTTCAAAGGCTCGGTCGTGGCCAAAGCGATCAGCGTGGAAGAAGACGTGATCTTTGTTTCGCATGCGGGAACATTGCCGGCCGCGCAAATGCTCGCGCTGAATGAAGCGCAAAACATTTCCGCCACCGCTGCAAGCAACAACGAGCTGGCGGTGCGCAACTATGAATTGGAGCAGAATTATCCGAACCCCTTCAATCCTTCGACGGCGATTGCGTTTCGGATGAAAGAAGCGGGCGAAGTGCGTTTGGCGATTTACAATTTGCAAGGCCAAGAAGTGCGCACGCTGCTCGCGCAAAGCCTGAATGCGGGCGCTCATCGCATCGCGTGGGACGGCAAAAACACGGCGGGCCAAATCGTGCCGAGCGGCGTCTATTTGTATCGGCTCAGTGTGAACGGTTTCGTCTTCACGAAAAAGATGTCGTTCCTCAAATAGGGCCGGCTCTGCTTCGTTTTAGCGACGGACAAAGCTTAGGGGCTTGATCAAACCCAAAGCTTTTCTTTATAAGAAAAAGCGCGAGGCACTGCAATGTGCGTCGCGCTTTTTTTATTGCGCAACAAACAGATGTACCACCCAACCCGGTTTTCTCCCGCGAAAATGGCTTTCCACTTTCATGCGAGTTCCATTTTTGTGGGCGGCAGTTGTTATCTTAGAACCTGAATGTTGCATCTCATTTTTGCTCACCTGCGCCTGATGCTGTAAGCATCAGGCTAGGAGATGCAAGCCCCGCAAGCGGGGCTACTACCCACTGGGTAATGAGCGATCTTTAGATCGCTTTCAACTTTTAGCCTGATGCTTACAGCATCAGGCGGAGGTTGGCGGCATCTCGAGTGCAAAATTCAGGTAGAGCGAGGGCGCTATTAATAGCGCTAGCTCTTAGGCAGCGTAATCACGAACTCCGTGAACTTTCCTTCCTCGCTCTCCACTGCAATCGTTCCTTTGTGCTGCTGCACGATAATATCATAGCTGATTGAAAGGCCCAAGCCCGTGCCTTTGCCCGTGGGTTTCGTGGTGAAGAACGGGTTGAAGATTTGATCGCGCACATGGCCGGGGATGCCGGTGCCGTTGTCGCGAATGCGGATTTCGATTTTATTTCCGAGCGCTTTGGTGCTCACGTTGAGGGTGGGAGAAAACCCGCTGCCGGCTTTGGTTTGCTTTTCATACGCCGCGTAGCAGGCGTTGTTCAGAATGTTTATAAACACCCGGCTCAAGTCCTGCATCACCACTTCCGCCTCGCCGAGATTGGGATCGTAATCCTTGGCGATCGTGATGTTGAAATCCATGTTCTGCGCGCGCAGGCCGTGGTAAGCAAGATTCACGGCCTCTTCGAGCATGTGATTGATATCCGCGGCCTCGCGTTGGCCCGCGCTTCCGCGCGAATGCTCCATCATGCTCTTCACGATGCTATCCGCGCGTTTGCCGTGATGATTGATCTTCTCCGCGTTTTGCACGAGCAGTCCGAAAAGCTCCGCGAAGTTCTCGACCTCTTCGGCGCTCATCTTCACGCCGCCTGCTTCTTGTTTGGCTTTCGCCAGCTCTTCGCGCAGCTCGCGCACAAGATCGATGGACAGCACCGCGAAATTGTTCACGAAGTTCAGCGGATTTTTGATTTCATGCGCGATGCCCGCGGTCAGCGCGCCGAGCGAGGCGAGCTTTTCCTGCACCACGAGCTGCTGCTGCGTGGCCTGCAAATGCTCGAGCGTGGCGTTGAGCTGGCGATAGGCATTGGCGTTATCCAGCGCGATGGCCGTGTAAGCGGCGAGATTCTGCAGCAGTTTCAAATGATCCAATGTGTAGGCATTGCGCCGATAGCTTTGCAGGGTGAGCACGCCCAACGCGCGCTCGTGCGCGAGCAGCGGCAAATAAATCAGCGCCACGGGCGTTTCCGAAACCGAGCCGTCCTCGAGCAAAAGTTTCGGCTCGTGATAGGAGCCGATGTATTGCGCGTATTCCGTGCGTACGTCGTTGATGAAAACCGGCCTGCGATTTTCCAAGCACCACACCGGAAACTGATTCTTGTCGAGCGTGTCGCGAAAGTACGGCGTGAAGCGTTTGCCTTTTTCCATCGCGAGGCGATACTCGAGTTGATGCTTCTCTTCATGATAAATGCCCACGCCAAAAACCGTGGCGTCCGCGAGCTGATTGACGCTTTCATAGAGCTTGAGAAAAATAACGTCGAAGTCGAGCGAGGCCGTGAGGTCCTTGCCGATTTGGTTGAGCAGCTCGATGTTGTTTTTTTGCTGCGCTAATTCCGCGGTGCGTTCCTGCACTGTTGCTTCCAGCTTGCGGCTTCTTTGCTCTAGCTGGCGCGTGCGCTGTTTGACGCCGCCGTAAATCAAAAACGCGAACGCGCCGAGAGCGAAAAGATAAGCCCACCAAGAGCGATACCAGGGCGGCAGGATTTTGAAAGCATAGCCGGCCTCCGAACTGCCATGCTCATACCCGTTCTTCGCGCGCACGTGAAACCGGTAAACGCCTTCGGCGAGGTTAGTGTAATCCTTTTTGGTTTCCTTCGTCCACGCGGACCAGCTTTTGTCAAAGTTTTCCAAGAAATATTGATACCGGTTGTCCGAGTCATGGTCATAACTCGTCGCGGCAAATTCGAAACGCAGCGCGTTATGGGCATAAGTCAATTGCGTAGGAACTGCGGAAGCGCTAGCGCTCAAGCCGGCGCCGTTAAAAATCGCTGAATCGCCATTAACGGTGGTGACGCGACGAATCAACGCCGCAAAATTCCCGGCGTAATCCTTAGGAACTGCGGCCGCATAGCGCACCAATCCTTCCGGGCCGCCGCACCATGCGTTTTCGACGCCGGGCAACGCGTATTCATCTTCGAAATAAATATCCCACACTACGAAATCATTCAACTGCACGAAAGGCTGGTATTGCCAAACGTAATTGCCCTCGGCTTGGCGCAGCGCGACGCCGATTTGTTGTTGCGCGCCATTTACCGATTGCAACCAGAAATTGCCGGAGCGATCCACCGCGGCTTCGCCGGTGCTGCGTTTACCGTCGGCATAGCTCGCCCCAAACGTGGAATCCGGAATAAACGTGCGCGCCTTTTCATCAAAACGGAAGAGGCCTTTGTCCGTGACAAACACCTCGCGCTCGCCCAACGCAACGACCTTCACCCAACCGTGATTCATGGGCAAGCCGTGGCGCGCATCCAAGATTTCAATCGCAGGGTGGCGGCTGAAGCCGTTCGACATATCCACACGGAGGAAACCTTGGGTCCGCGTTCCCAGCCATAAGATGCCATTTGTGGTTTCAACCATGTTGCGGACTTCGGCCTCCACCCCGGTAATCTCGCCCTCCTCAAGCCATTGCCGCGTTTTCAGATTGAACCGCAGCGCGGCCAGTCCGTTTTCCAGGCCGACATAAATCCGCGCCGAGTCCCGCTTGGAACGATAAAGCGCGTAGGAATGGCCGGAAGATTCACGCAACAATTTTGAGCGTGCGCCGGAGATTTGATAAACACCCTCGCGGGTTGCAGCCAGCAACACTTCTCCGGTTGAAAGCAACGACCAGCACTGCTCCGCGATGCCCGCAACGGGTTGAAAGTTCGCGCGCATGATTGCAGTTTGCTTCGCGGTTGCCGTTGCGGGCTGCAAATAAAAGACGCCTTGATTAGTCGCCGTATAGAGCGTTCCGCGATGCCGCTGCGTGGCCTCCAGGCTGCCGCGCAAACCTGAGCGTTCATCAAAAAATGTCAGCGGCGCGGGCGTTTCCACGCGCGCAATGCCGTTGTTCAATGCCAACCACAGGCCGCGCTGCTGATCCACCGCCAAAAACCAGACGTTGTTGTCCTTCAGTCCCGCGCTTTTGTCGATGATTTGATGCAGCATTCCCAAGCTATCGATGATGACCACGCCGCCGCGCAAAGTAGCCAAAGCAACCTCGCCTTGCGCCAGCGTGACGCCGTGATAGAGCTGATGCTCCAAAAGAAAGGCCTCCCCTTCGGTGGGAAAGGGCAGAGCTGCGACGCCGTCATAGATGAACAATCCC
>CAYNDW010000183.1:0-9940 GCA_964395375.1 uncultured Cytophagia bacterium | reverse complement strand
ACTCCCGGTCAGGGTCTCTTCGCCGCCTTCTGCTTCGCGTGCTCCTCGTTCGGCGCTTCATCACCCCCCGGGAAAATTCTTTCCGCTTTCCCTCGCGCCGTAAACTCCCACTCCGCTTGCACTAGCTCAGCGGAATCATTTGCGGGGCGCGTACCCACACGTGCTCGGTGAGATAGATGCCGAGCAGTACGAGCACACCGGCAAGCGCGAAGAGCAATGGGCCGCCGAACCCGACGAAGATGAGGGGCAGAGCATTGCCGCAGAAGAGCGCGCCCAACCAAAACGTTTTCGCGAAGCGGCCGGAGACAATCATATCCAGTGTGGCTTTCGCATCGGCCGTGGGATGCGGCGTCATCAACTCTGCGGTGATCACGAGCAGATTGAGCACGATGCTGATATAAAGAGTCGTTTGCAAAAAGGAATGCCAGGGCTCGGGCAATTCTAAAAAGAAAGAGCCAATGCCAAGCGCGGCGGCGCCGGCCATGAACGCATGCACAAGCATGTGCAAGGGCAATGTTGGGCTTTGCCAAAAATCGCGGCCCTTGGCTTGCGCGAAGAGAAACGCCGTGTACACGGCGGTGATAATGGCGAACACTGCGCCGCTCCACAACGCGAACGCGGCGAGATTGGGCCAATCAAAAATTTTGCTCGCGGCCCACAGCGTAAGCAAACCGCCGTAAATCGTGAGCGCATAGCCGCCTTTGACGAGCCATGATTTCCATTGCGGCCGCAGCAGCACATACACAAAGCGTTTGGCTTGATCCAAATCTTTCACGAGCAGCACCGTGGTTGCAATTAAGAAGAAGAGGCTCAATCCCCAACTGAGCCATTGCAATGCCGGCGTGACTTCGGCAAAATTTCCAACGCGCGCAACAAACGGAACGAGGAACGCTCCAGTGGCAATCGCTTTGGTCCACACATACGCCGAAACTTCCCAGCCCCAGAGCACGCCCTTGTTGGGGGCGTCATACACGCGCCGCGCTTTTTCGTGAATGACTTCTTGCGCCTTTTCATGCAGCTTTTGGGCGTCGCCGCCGCGCGGCACGAACACTTCGTTTTCTTTCTCACCTTTCACCCATTCACCCTTTGCCAATTGCTCCGCCATTTTCGCGGGATCGGCTTGACTCAAACGCGCTTCGGCAAAATGCGCGAAGTGGCCGACGCCCGCGGCTTGCGCATTCCACACATACTGGCTCGAAGCCTCCGTGGCAAGAGGATTGAGCGAAGCGGCGTCGCCTTCGATATAAAACAATTTTGGCCGCGTGCCTTTTTCCACTTTGCGCGCGGTGACTTGTTCGCGCGCGAGCAGTTGCGAAATTTCCGTGAGCGGATCATCAAGATTGCCGGAGATGATGGCGTGCTCGGGACAGACATTCACGCACGCGGGTTCGAGGCCGATATCGACGCGGTGCGCGCAGTAGTTGCATTTCGCCGCAGTGTGTGTTTCAGGGTCGATGTAGAGCGCGTCATAGGGGCAAGCTTGCATGCAGCTTTTGCAGCCGATGCAACGGCGCGAGTCGAAATCGACGATGCCGTCGCTGCGTTTATAGAGCGCGGTGACCGGACAAATTTCCACGCAGGGCGCGTCGTCGCAGTGATTGCAGCGCATGACGGAGAAGAGGCGGCGCGTATGTGGAAATTCGCCTTTCTCGATGTACTTGACCCAGGTGCGATTCACGCCGATGGGCACGTCGTGCTCGGCTTTGCAGGCAACGGTGCATGCATGGCAGCCGATACATTTGCGGTTGTCGATAATGAAACCGAAGTTCATTCCTTCCTCGCTGCGAATGTGGGATGCTGGGGATGAGTGATGGTGGGCAAGATAAAAAAAACGGTTTGAATTGCAAGGCGATCTTAGGGGGCAAGAGGAAGACTCATTGCGCGGCAGTTCCAGCTTCGCGGGCAAAAATATTTTTGCGCTGCCGCGAGGCAAGAGCGACAGAAAAATTTGGGGCAGAGTGATTGACCGGCAGAATGATTCTGCCGGAAAATTTCTTTGATGCTAAAGTCGCCCGCGAGGCCAATCACTTCGGGCTGGAGGGATAAACAAAAAGAGCGGGCTGGTTTGAGATAGGCGAATGAGACAACACGCGAGCGATGAAAATTAGAAATCTATAGCAGACGCAAAGGCTTGGCGCTGGGCCAGCGCTTGAGCTTAGCCGGCTTTTCGGTGGGCGCTAGGTTATGCGCCTCCTATATAAGTGCGTGTACCAACTTCCGTCGAGGCCAGTTCCGCAATACCGAGCAACGCTGGTCTGCGCGTCACTTGTTTTTTGCGATGGCGCCGACTTGTGGTTGCACGCGCAGCGCTTCTTCTTCAGAAAAGCCCCATTGCGCGTGCTCGTTGGGGCGCAGGTGCAGCACGAGTATGAGCAATGCGGAGAGCGCGGCCATGGCAAAGTATCCGACGTATTCCAACAAATTCGCGTCGCCGGTGAAGGGGCGATAGATGCTGACCATGCAGAGCACGGCTAACAAAATTTCAACCGGGCGTTTCATAGGGTCTTCCTCATGTGGATGATAATTTGAGTGCTTTCCTGTTGGAGATTTTTGCCGGAGAGTCGCGCGTCCTGGCGCGTGCAGCCTGAGTCGAGAAACAACGCAGTCATTCGCAATCCTAATTTTGCAACGGGGATTCGGGCGAGTTGTCGTGCGAGGGAGAGCATCCCGTCCTCACAATAAAACTTCTGCGAACAATACGAACGGCGCCTGGCATGGGCGCTGCTTGGCGCGTCATTATGCGAATCTCTTCTTCCACATGCAAGAAAAATTTGGCTAAAAATGGAATCTAAGCTTGACAATCTCTTCCTCGTGTTATACTTTGCGCCACCTTCCAACGCGCGCATGCCTCAGGAGATCAGTCACGGTTGCCAGCGACGTGCCATTAGGCGAAAAAATTTGTTTCCATCTCAAAGAGCACGGCGAGTGGCGTAACCGCATGGGTCGAGGATTTTTCAGCCGAAATATGGTGACACACATGGACGAAGAATAAGCCTGCGCTTTCTTTGTCGTGAAAACTCTTTCGCACTGCTCATCATTCTGCCCGCTCATCACCCGCAAGTGCTTTGCACCACCGCAACACCCCTCACTCGTTCCGCCCTGTTAAAGTTTGGCAACAAAAAAGCGGCGGCTTTATGTCTTTCGGCATAAAGCCGCCGCTTGCTTTGAAATCAACGCCACGGCTTTTCGCAGCCATGCGCAGGTGATCCGCCAAAACTTGAGGTCAACTGGTTTTGCTTATTCCTCAAACATGATCCTACCGCCGCGTTTAGTTTGCATTGCCGGAGAGAATTTGCCCAATATGTATATGAAATCTTCGTCAAATGCGGAAAGATATTTTGGGATCGCACCGCCTCAGATCACTTCTCTTGCCATTCCAGCGAATAGCGCATGCCGACCTCGGGCGTGATTTCGATGCGGTACTCGCGATCATCCGCGTCAAGGCCAATGGGCAATCCTCTCTTCACTTCCCAATCCGCATCGTAATGAATCAAGAACACGTCGCGCGCGACGTCGTTATCCGGAAAGGAAAGCCGCGCAATGAGTTTGCTGCAGCCCGCGACATGACCATACGAAATTAAATGGTACGGCTCGGATTCGTTCGCGCGGTCGGGCAGTTCATAGTGCAACAGCACGTCCCGCTTTTCGCCGGGCCGCAAGAGTTTTTGAAAACGCACCTCATAACGATGCCAGCTCTTTTGCACTTTGGGACTCGTGATGCGAATCAACGTGTCATCCGTGGCTTCCAAATTCACCTTCACATATTCCGAGCCGGACCAGCGCAGCTTAAAACGATACCGCTCCGCTTTTCGCTTGGCTTTGAAAGAATAGCGCCGCTCCACGACCCGTTTGTTCGTGTAAACTTGCACCTTCAATTCATCGCGTTCGATCCACAAGCCCGGGTTGATCAGCACGCGCTGGCGCTCGGAAAAGGCATTGCGCGTGAGATAGAGCACACCGATAAACAAAATGGCCATGCCGATAAACACAATCGCCCATTCGTTGCGGCTAAAATAGGCGAAGATAATGCCCGCGACCGTGCTGATGAACGGCACAAACTGAATGAAGCTCCGGATAAAATCCAGAGTCTTTTGACTCACCTCCAGCCAACTCGAAAACTTGCTGTCCTTGGGATCCATCGTTGCCTCGCCGTGTTGCTCGTCGATTAGAATGCGCTACGAGATTTTTGGGAAGCGGCTTTGCACTTACTTAGATGCCGCATTGAACAAGTGTGTTCCGCATAAAACGAGATGTTAAGAAAACTTGCCATATCGCGCGTTTTGCCGCTGCGAATATAGGCTCTTTGTTCAGTCTTGTCAAGCGGCATGATTGTAACCGCGATACTTTTCTGAAGAAAATTTCTCCCTCAAGGCCGTTATTGACCAGGCCGCGAATAGACTGCGACCTTCCTGCAATGGGTGTATAATTTTTTCGCAACATAATTTTTTGCGCCGCTTGATCACATTCCGCCCTTGACATTCGCGACAAAATTGTCAATCCTAACATTCACTGAAATAAATCAAAGGGACAATTCCATGGACCAAGAACGAATCCACCCGGCGCAACGCTTTCGTGTGCGCGAGTTCGTGCGTTGGGGCGACATCGATCAAGCCGGCATTATTTGCTACGGCGCGTACGTGCGCTTTTTCGAGATCGCCGAAACGGAGTTCTTTCGCGCGGTGGGCTTTCCCTATTCCAAACTGTTCGAGCGTTTTGATTTTTGGCTGCCGCGCGTGCAGCTTCATTTTGACTTTCGTCAGCCGGCTTTTCTTGACGATCTACTCGAAGTCGAAATCTGGATCGGCCGCATCGGCAACTCTTCGTTGCGCCTCGAATTTTGCATTCGCAAGGTCGAAGGCGCGATTACCGCGGAGGGCTACGAAGTTGTGGTTGCAATCGATCGCAAAAATTTTCAACCCATGCCCGTGCCCGCAGAGCTTGTCACTGCGTTGGCGCCGTATCGCGCGGATCTAGACGGTGAGGCGCCGCACTCTTGAACCGAAGCCAACATGTTTGAAATTTAAAAAAACTTTTTGCACCATCGTGCAGCAGCATCGCGGGGAGATTAAAGTGGAAACGGAAGAAGGGAAGTTTACGGAGTTTGTGGTGAGGTTACCAAAGAACGGATAAAGATGCCTGCCTTCATTCTCCGTAGTACTGACGTCTCAACGAACGGAAAGCAACAGTTTCACTCCACCACCTGTTGTAGGGTGGCGTTGAAAGAGAAGTAAACCAACAAGAAAGGAACAGACTCTATGATTAAAGCAATGGTACTTTACGGGCATCCCACGGATCCCGACGCATTTGAAAAGTATTATGCGGAAACACATCTGCCGATTGCGGCAAAAATGCAGGGCGTGATAAAGATGGAACTCACAAAGTTCGTATCCGGACCCGATGGTGCAAAGCCTGCCTACTACCGCATGGCCGAATTCTATTTTCCCGGCCTGGCTGAAATACAGCAAACCATGAGTTCACCGGAAGGCAAAGCTGCCACTGCTGACTTGTCCAATTTTGCATCCGGTGGTGTAACCATCATTGTGGGAATCGTTGAAAACTGATATCAAAAGACAGGAGCCGATATGAAAGCCAAAACAATCAAAGGGAAATCAACCGGGGAAATTCAATCTGCCTTGCAGCAATGTCTGGCAGACGGTTACAGGCCCACGCTGGCCATTGTCTTCATGTCATTCAAACTGGACATCGAAGCTGTTTGTGAACTGTTAGCTCATGAGGGGATTCAGATTTTTGGTGCCACTTCTGCCGGTGAATTTATCAGCAGTGAAATAGAAGAAGGAAGTATTGCAATCATGCTGCTTGATATGCATCCTTCTTATTTCAAATTAATGTTCCTGGAAGCCGGAGAACATTCTGAATTTGAAATTGCAAAACAGCTTGGTGAAGAGGGAAAAAAGACCTTCGCGAATGCGGCATTTATTATTACATCGGGATGGAACAAAGAAATGGATGGCGAAGAAGTAATCAAAGGCATTGAAGAGGGATTCGGGGGCGGAGCAACCATTTTTGGCGGGATGGCGGGCGATGACCTGACATTGACCGGACCAAAAGCATTCACACATGGCAAAAACAGCATCACCGGTTTGGTAGGCCTAATTATTGACGAGGACAAGATTGATATAACAGGGGTTGCCACCTGTGGATGGAAAGCCGTCGGCACCCCCAAAACCATCACCAAAAGTACCGGCAATATCGTCTATACCATCGATGATAAGCCCGCGCTAGATCTGGTTATGAAATACCTGGGTATCAGCCTGGATGATCAACGTCTCAATAACACCGTTTTCAATATAGATCTCTTTACTTATTATCCGCTGCAACTGGAAAGAGAAAATGCACCTGCGGTGATGAGAACCGCCATGCTGGGTAATACAGAAGATCGTTCACTGGTCTGTTCAGGTAACATTCCGCAGGGCTCAAAAATACGCTTTTCATTGCCGCCTGACTTTGACGTGATTGATACCGTTGTTGAAGAATGTTCGGAAGTAAGAGATGAACAGCTTCAGGATGCCGATGCCGTGATTATGTTTTCCTGCGTCAGCAGGTATAAGGCATTCGGTGTGATGACCCGCGAAGAAATTGAAAGGGTAAGTGAGGTTTGGAAAGCACCCTTTATTGGTTTTTTCACCTATGGTGAATATGGAAAATCGAAAAGGGGACAACTCGAATTCCACAATAACACCTGCTGCGTGGTGGCATTAAAGGAGAAAGCATGAAAGCGAAAACAATCAAAGGGAAATCAACCGGGGAAATTCAATCTGCCTTGCAGCAATGTCTGGCAGACGGTTACCGGCCCACGCTGGCCTTTGTCGTTTGGTGTCATGACAAGCGAAGAAATCGAACGGGTAAAAGATGTATGGAATGCCCCTCTTATCGGTTTTTTCACCTACGGAGAATATGGAAAATCGAAAAGGGGACAACACGAATTCCACAATAACACCTGCTGTGTGGTGGCCTTGAGAGAAAAATAAATGGACACAAGCCTGCAAACCGTTATCGAGTTCATCCAAGCTAATCCGGATATCCCTGCCGATCAGAAAGAAGCGCTCCTGCATACCCTAAAAGCTGCTACAAGGGAGAGGGAGATCCTTGCTTTTAAACTGGACCGCACGGAAAAAGTAAAACGCACCACAGCCATTCTTCTCGAAGAAACCATTGAAGAGCTGGAGCAGAAAAGAAAAGCGGTTGAAGCGCAAAACCGCGAGCTGGAAATTGAAGCCTCCCTCGACCGTGTCCGCGCCGAGATCGCCTCGATGCGCACCGCCGCCGACCTGCAGCGCATTACGCCGCTCATCTGGCGCGAGCTGACTGCGCTCGGCGTGCCCTTTTTCCGCTGCGGCGTTTTCATTATCGATGAAGCCACCGGGCAGGCGCATGTTTATCTCTCCACGCCCTCGGGAGAATCCGTTGCCGCGCTGCATTTGAAATTTGACAGCGCGCCGGTGGTTGAAGCCGCGGTGCAACACTGGCGGCAGCAGCAGGTTTATCGCGAAGAATGGAACCGCGAGCATTTCATCGCTTGGACGCAGTCGATCCTCAAACAGGGATTGATCGACAGTCCGCAGAAGTACCAGGCCGGCAGCGAAGCGCCCGAGAAGCTCGTGCTGCAGTTCGTGCCGTTCACGCAGGGCATGCTTTATATCGGCAGCAACGCGGCGCTCTCTGATGATGAAATTGAGTTGAGCAGGTCCCTTGCAAAAGCATTCGGAATGGCTTATGCGCGCTACGAGGATTTCCAAAGATTGGAAGCGGCAAAAGCGCAAGTCGAAGCCGCGCTCGAAAATCTCAAGAAGACGCAGCAGCAACTTATAACACAGGAAAAACTCGCCTCGCTCGGCCAGCTCACCGCCGGCATCGCGCACGAGATCAAGAACCCGCTGAACTTCGTGAATAACTTTGCGGCGCTGTCGGTGGATTTGGCGAAGGAACTGCGGGAAGAGATTGGGAAGATCGAGGAGGGAGGATTGAAGATTGAAGATGGAGGATTGAAGATCGAGGATGGTGAAAGGCTGGCGAAGATCGAGGATAGTGGATCGAGGATTGTGGATCGTGAAAGCCTCGCAAACATGAAAGAGATTTTGGAGACGCTGGAGCAGAATGCCGAGAAGATCAACCACCACGGCAAGCGCGCGGATGGCATCGTGAAGAGCATGATGCAACACGCGCGCGGTTCATCGGGGCAGCGCGAGTTGACGGACATTAATCATTTGCTCGATGATGCCGTGAATCTCACGTATCACGGCATGCGCGCCAATGATGCTTCTTTCAATGTCACGATTGAGAAAGAGTATGATGAAACTGTCGGCAAGCTCGAAGTCGTGCCGCAGGATTTGAGTCGCGTGTTTTTGAACATCGTCAATAATGCGTGTTATGCGGCGTTTCAGAAAAAGCGCAACACCTCCCTCAAGGGGGGAATTACAAACGAATCTCCCCTTAAGAGGGGAATGCCGCATGAATCCCCCCTTGATGGGGGCCAGGGGGGTGTTGCTCAGAGCGCATTCACCCCAACGCTCTCCGTCTCCACTAAAAATCTCGGCGGCCAATTCGAAATCCGCATTCGCGACAATGGCAACGGCATTCCCGCAGAAGTTCGCGAGAAAATTTTCAATCCATTTTTCACGACGAAGCCAACCGGACAGGGCACGGGCTTGGGCTTGTCGATCAGCTACGACATCATCGTGCAACAGCATCGCGGCGAGATCAAAGTGGAAACAGAGGAGGGGAAGTTCACGGAGTTTGTGGTGCGGCTGCCGATAACCATTTAGCCAAAGTGCGGCGCGGAGGAAAAGCAGTTCAGGGCTTTGTCAAAATTCGCGCAAGTGCGCAAGAACCGCGGTAAAGTCTGCAAAGGCTCTAAAGTTTTTGCCCTCCTGTTCGCACCACTTGGCTAAATGATCCTTGGCAAAAACAATGTCCGCTTCGCGCGCGCCGCAACGGTCGGAGAAGCCGTCGCCGATATAAACGCGGCGCAGCCCGGCTTGCGACAAACGCTGCACGTGTTGGCGTTTACAATTGGCGCAGCGGCCGCAGCTTTCTGCCCAATACGGGAAGCTCACGCGAACGCGGTCCGGCGCGACAAATTCCAAGTGATTGCTATAGGTGGGGAGCTTTAAATGATGGCGCAGCAGGATGGCGTGAATGTATGCGTCAAGGCCGTCGCTTAAAACATAAATCGGCCAGCGCCGCGCCGCGCAAAAGGCCGCGAACTCCACAAAGCCGGGCGCGAGCGGTTGGGCCGCGCAAAAGGCTTCAAATTGTTCGCGCGTCACGCGCGTGTTGCTCGCCGCGATTTCCAGCACCTCGCGCGAAGAAATTTCGTTGCGCTCCCAGCGTTTGATCGCCGCCTCACACGCCGGCCAATCGCCAAAGGTTCGGAAGAACGTATCGCCCACGTCGTTTTGCGCGACGGTGTTGTCGAAGTCGGAGAAGATGAGCATGGCAATCAGCGTTGTTCAATGGTTATCACCGTGTTGTCCAGCAAGGGCTTCGCATATACTACCTGAATTTTGCACGGATGATGTCGCCAACCTCCGCTTGATGTTGTAAGCCTCAGGCGAAAGCCGGCGCGAGCACGGTGTAAAATTCAGGTGGTATATACCCGCCAAGATAAAGGCAAAGTCTCTGCGCAACAAGTGAAAGATCAAAGCCGCGAGTTCTTCTCAGGAATGCAGTTTTTATAACTTACTCATTTGATCTGTCATGCCCGAACGCTTTAATCGGGCATCCAATCAGATACAATGGATTCCCGCTTAAAGACTGCGGGAATGACAGTTCATAGCAAATGGGAAAGTTATTTAAACGCCGATCCTAAGTTATCGCACTCGCGGCTTTGGGGCCAGGCGTAAAAAGTGTCACCGCGCTTTTCCGCGCTCTTCGCTCTTCGCTCTTCGCTCTTCGCTCTTCGCTCTTCGCTCTTCGCTCT
>CAYNDW010000182.1:0-9965 GCA_964395375.1 uncultured Cytophagia bacterium | reverse complement strand
GCCCATGGAATCATGGCCGAAGATGACGACTCTCCTCCCTTTCAAGCCTTGATAGGTTACGGCGGCGTAGGCCCAATCGATGAGCGCCGTTTTCGTTTGCGCGCTCATTTGCGGATGCTGTCCCATGTCCGGCCAATTGCCGACGTTGATGTGAACGAGACAGCCATACTGCGAGAGCGCGCCCGAAGCCGCATGCGTAAACACGACACCGGGCTTCGGCCCGCTATTGCCGCAGGTGAGATTGATGGGCGTGTCTTTCGGAAAATGCGCGAGCAATGAAATGAGACTGAGTTGCGGGAACGCCCACGTGTCCGGCGTGGCAATGAGAATGTTCACGCCTTCGGCTTTAAATTGCCGCGCGACACGATCGGCTTGAGCTTCGCCATCCACCAAATCTTCGGAATAGACGACATGAACCGGCTCGCCATTCGGCAACTTCACTTCTGCGGCCACTGCTTCCGCAACCAAACGCACAATATTCGCCGCGCGCTCGCGTGATTGTTGGTCCACGCGCGGATCGCAGGGCGTGAACACGCCGATGACGGGGCCGTGAGGGGAATTGGAAGTTGAAGATGTGACCTTCTTGAGCATCAGAACGTTCCTATCATTTTTGAACCTTGCCTTTCGAAGCGAAAGTTGATACTTTGGCGCGTCAAAAACTAAGGAGACTTCCCATGAGTGAAATGATTCGGGCTATCTATCGCAACGGGCTGATCGAGCCGGTCCTGCCGTTGAAAATCGCGGAAGGCACCGAAGTGTACGTGACCGTGCCGCGCCAGCATAGCCGCGACGAAATGCTCGCGCTTCTACAAAAATTGGAAGAGCACGGCTTGAAAGTACACTATAACCCGGACAACGTTGGCAAACCTTTCCCTGAGAGAAAGTTAGGAAAGATTAAAGGCAAACCGCTTTCCGAAACCATCATCGAAGATCGGGGGCCGCGATGATTCACTATTGCGATAGCAGCGCCGTTGTCAAAGTGTATCTCGAAGAGGCTGGCAGCGCGTTTATGAAAAACTTGTGCCGCACAACACTGGTCGGCAATATCTTCATTAGCGCCATAGCAGGACCGGAAGTTCTTTCGGCGTTGCATCGTCGCATGCGAAGCGGTGATTTATCCTCCGAGATTATTTCCCAAGCGCGCAAAGATTTTGCGGAAGATTTTCAGGATTTTTATCACCGCATTCCGGTCTCAGATGCGATCATTACTTTAGCCATGCAGCTTATCCAAAAATATCCTCTGCGCGGTTACGACTCGGTGCAATTGGCAACCGCTTCGTATTTGCAATCGACCTTGCGCGCGTTCAATGGCGAAGAGGTCCGCTTTCTCGGCGCGGATAAAGTGCTCAACGACGCGGCGCAGAACGAGGGGCTGATCGTGATCAATCCCAGCGAGCAACAATAGCTCTCATCGCTCAGACAACCCCCGAAACCTCGCCTCATTCTCCTCCCAATATCCCTTTCCCTCCGGCTCGTACCTCTTCAACTCAAACGAATCGCGCACCATTTGCCGCAACGCGGGAAGATCGGCGAGCGCGCCGGTCGCAAGCGCTTGCACGCCGATATTGCCTGCTATCGTGCCTTCGACCGGGCCGGCGATGACCTCGCGGCCAATCGCGTCCGCAGTTAATTGACAAAGCAATTGATTGTACGCGCCGCCGCCGACAAGGTGCAAGCGCGCGATCTTTTGCGCCGTCATCGCCTCCAACTCTTGCAGCGTTGCGCGATATTTGAACGCGAGACTTTCGAGAATGCAGCGCGTGATCCAACCGGCATCGGCTTGCGCGGGTTGCTGCGTTTCGTGCAAGAAGCTCACGATTTTTTCCGGCATGTTGCCCGGTTTAAAAAAACGCGCATCATCGAGATTCAACCACGCTTGCACCGGTCCGCATTCGCACGCGAGGGCCTCTAGTTCCGCATACGAATATTGCTGCCCATGCTCGCGCCAATAGCGCCGGCATTCCTGCAACGGCCACAGCCCGATGATGTTCTTCAGCAAACGAATCGTGTTCGCCACGCCGCCTTCGTTGGTGAAATTATATTGCATGGCTTCGTCGGTGATGAGCGGCGCATCACGCTCGACTCCCATCAACGACCACGTGCCGGAACTGAGATACGCCCAATGGCTATTCTCCGCCGGCACTGCTGCAACTGCGGCGGCCGTATCATGCGAAGGCCCGGCGAGCACCGGAATGCCTTCGCGCAAACCGCATTTGTGCGCCAGCTCCGGCAGCAGCTTGCCGAGATACGTGCCCGGTTCGACAATCTCAGGAAAGATGCGTTTCGGAAACCAAAACAACTCGATCACAGGCCACGCCCAATTGCGCGTGTGCGGATTGACCAGTTGCGTGGTCGAAGCAATCGTATACTCCGCTTTCTTTACGCCGCACAAGAGGAACAACAAGTAATTCGGAATGGGCAACAAACACTCCGCGACTTCGAGCAAGTTGACGCGCTGATGTTTCTCCGCGAGCATTTGATAGAGCGTGTTGATTTGATGAAACGCGATGCCGGTGTATTCGAAGATGTCGCGCTGCGGCAGCGTTTGAAACGCTTTGTCGAGCATACCCTCGGTGCGGCTGTCGCGATAGGTATAAGGATAGCCAAGCACGCGGTCATCGCCATCGAGCAGCACATAATCCACGCCCCACGTGTCGAGACTGATGCCATCAAAGTGGCTGCCGAATTGTTTGGCCGCGAGCGCGAGCCCTTTTTCAAGCTCCACAAAAATTGCGAGCACGTCCCAATAGTAATGGCCCGCGCAATGAATAGCCGGCGTCGTGAAACGATGCACCTCATGCAATGCAAGCCGCCCGTGTTCGAGTTCACCGACCACGCAACGCCCGCTCTCCGCGCCGAGATCAAAGCCGAGGTAAAGTTTTTTTTGCTCCATCTTGCAGCCTCAATGACTCAATTGCTTCCGAGGCTGTCATTCAGAAGGAATCCTTTTCAGCACTTGGAGCCATCGCCTGTGCTCAAAAAGATTCCTCCTGAATGACAGTAATAGGGGATGGTGCTTCACCGCAAAAACGCTTCCTTCAATCCTCCATCCACGGGAATGATATGTCCCGTGGTGCGATCCGCGCGCGGCGAAATTAAAAAATATCCGGCCTCGACGACATCCACCGGGCGAATGGGGCGATGCGTCAACGTGCGCTGCGCATAATAAGCCGCGAGCTTGTTGATCAAACTTGTCGTGTCTTCACTTTCCTCAAACGCAATCGCATACTTTTTGAGATTCGCAATCACGCGCTCGCGCGGGAACATGGCGCTGCCTTCGACTACAGTGGCGGGGCTGATGCCGTTCACGCGAATGTGCGGCGCGAAACGAATCGCCAGTTCGCGAATGAGATGGTTCACCGCGGCTTTGCTCACGTCATACGGCTCGCTGCCCATTTTCGGCACCACGGCATTCGCCGAGCTAGTGAGCAACACGGCGCCGCTCGTTTGCTGCGCTTCGATCAATTCCGCAAACTCCTCGGTGATGATATAATTGCCGCTCACGTTCACGCGCAGCGTTTTGTCCCACGTTTCATCTTGATAGCTGTCACCTTTGTCCGGCGGAATCACAATCGCCGCGGTGTTGATCAAAACGTCCACGCCGCCGAAATGCAGCGCGATACTTTTGAGCGCGGCTCGCACTGTGGCGCGATTCGTAATATCGAGCGCGACCGCCAACAACGATTCCGCATCGTATTGCGATTTCATCTGCGCCACAACTTCATCGACCGACTTCTGCTCGCGATCGGCAATCACCACATGCGCGCCTTCGTGCGCGAGGCGATAACAAAACTCGCGGCCAATACCGCTGCCGCCGCCGATAACGAGCGCAACCTTGCGCGCCATTTCTTTTTCCGCAGGCTGCCGGCGCAGCTTGGCTTCTTCGAGTGCCCAATATTCAATACGAAACGCTTCACGCGGCGCAAGTGCGACATAGTTATCAACCACGCGGCTCGACTCGATGCTCTCATCTATTCGCCCGTCGTTCATCGCCGTCGCGCCTTCCATCACGTGAATTGCATTGACATAAAACTCGCCCGTGATACGCGCTTCCTTTTTGCTTTTGCCAAAGCTGAACATGCCAACGCCTGGGATCAACACGACCGTCGGATTCGTGCCGCGCATCGCGGGCGAATTCGCTTCCTTGTTCGCCTCATAATATGCGGCATAGTCTTTATCATATTGCGCGAGGCCGCTTTGAATCGCGGCGCGAAGTGCGTGGGCATCGTCGCGTTGCGGGTTCCAATTCACATACAACGGCCGCACCTTCGTGCGAATAAAATGATCCGGGCAACTCGTGCCTTGAAACGCGAGCTGCGCGCCGTCATTGCTATTCACAAAGCGGAGCACTTCGGGCAGATCACTATAATGACCAATGAACAATTGCTGCTTGCCGATTTGGCCGCGAATGAACGGAAAAATCTCCGCTGCAATTTCGCGACGATCCTCGCGCGTTTGAAACTGCGCGCCGCCGAAGAGCCGCTCTCCCTTCTTCTCCAAATGACCAAGTACGAATTGGCCGAGCGCATCGATGATGGCGAGCGAGTTGCGATAGCATTCATCTTGCTCATTGCCCCATGTGATCAACCCATGCGAAGCGAGAATCAATCCCTCTGCATTCGGATTTTTCTGCAACGCCGCTTCGAGCATCGTGCCGAGATGATAGCCCGGCCGTTGCCACGGCGACCAAATGAGATGATAGCCGAATTGCTCGTTGAACTGCTGCAAAAGCCTCTGCCCATTCGCCGAAGCCGCAAGCGCAATCGCCCAATCGGGATGCGTGTGGTCCACATGCTTGAAAGGAATCAAACCATGCAGTGGCGTGTCAATCGAAGCCGCGACGTTGTTCAAACCGAAACGGCAGAGCGGATAATAGTCGAGCATTTCATCTTCATGCGCCTCGCCGCGATACTTTTCTTTCAGCGCAAGAAACTTGTCCATATACAACGCCGCAAAGCCCTCGCGCTTGATCGAGCCGAGATCGCCGCCGCTGCCTTTCACCCACATCACCTCGACCTCAGTTCCCGTGAGCGGATCTTTATGCTTGAGCTTCGACGAAGTATTGCCACCGCCGAAATTCGTAATGCGCAAATCAGCGCCGAGCAAATTGGAGCGATAGCGCAGCAACTCTACGCCGTCAAGTGTGGCCGCGTAGTTTGCATCCCATTGGTCTTTGAGGTAAACGAGGTTCATGCTTGCTTTCTCTTATCTAGTTCATGTCATTCAGCAGGAATCTTTACTCTCGTTCCCAAACTCTGTTTGGGAACGCACTTGCTGAAGAAACTCCGTTTCGGTTCTTATTTGAAACCTCTGAAACAGAGTTTCAAAACCAATTGCGTTCCCAAACGGAGTTTGGGAACGAGAAGAAAGATTCCTGCTGAATGACAATTAACCGGTGCGCTTGTGATGGTGAGCCTTCTTCACAACAGCTTCAGCATCCTCTGCCGATAATGCTCATCCTGCCTACTGTAAATGCGCTGCACCTCCTGCTCCGGCATGAACACAATCTTGCCGTTCGCGCATGCGCCATTAAAAATCTCCGCGGCTTTCATCGCCATGAACGTCGTCGCGAGCACCGCGCCCGCGCTCGCGCCCACGGCAATCATCCCGTGATTCTTCAAAAGAATGAGTCGCGGCGCGAAGCCGTTCTCCGCCACGAATCTTTGCCAGCCCTCGCGAATCGCGCACGCGAGCAACGTGCCGGGATCGACATACTCAATCAACAACGAACGCGGCCCGCAGCACACGATCTCATCGGGAAACAAACGCTGCGTCGCGAACAACGCCGCTTTATCCGAACAAAGAATTTTGTTGACCTCAATCGAATGCGTATGCCCGACAAAATGCACGCCCTCTTGCCGCAGCAGCCACGCATGAAAACTCGTCTCCACTGAAGGCTTCGCCGCGGTTTCATCAACACGCGCCGCGAGCAAAGCTGCATTCGTCGCCGCGTCATCGAGGTTTTGTTCAAGCAGAGCAAGAATGCGGTCGAAGCGCACATGCACAAGCTGCTCGGGCAACAAACTGCGCAGCTCACTGCCGCTCGCTTTCACGAAAAGAGTTTCTTCATCAACACGCGCCGAAGTATTTCCCTCTCCCAAAATCGCGAGGCGATGTTCGGGCTTTCCCAATTCGTGCGAAAACTGCAAGAGCGCGTGGCGCGTGGATGTGAGCTTGGCGTCGTTCATGCACACGGGACTTTTTTTGTTGGGTCGTTGCTCGATCAACGTGTCTTCTTCGTTTGTTTATCTCACCGGCTTTCTTCGCGCGAGGTGGCTCAAAGCGCTTCGCAGATTGCAAAAAGAAAAAGCCTCGAGCTTGCGCAGCGGCTCATTGGGGGAGCGTACTTGCGCTCGAAACTCTGCTGCGTTTTTCATCGCACACAAACATTGAATCTCTCAGACAGCATTTGAAAAGTCCCCCCTTGAGGGGGTTCGGGGGGTGTCATCGCAGCACAAGCAAAAACAGTGCGGTTTGATCACGCTGCAATAGCGCATTTATGAATTTTGCGCCACTCACTCGTGCTTGAGAACACCCCCCTCAAGGGGGGAATTGTAGGGTGCTAGGACATTTCAAATACCCTCTAGTTCGACTTCAACAGATTTCATTTTCTGCCCGCGAAACACACAAATGACGCGAAAAAGCCATTCGTGTGTTTCGCGTCATTCGTGGGCAAGGCTTTTAATCTGCCGAAGTAGAACTAGATTGCTTTGTTGAATCAAAATTCGACAACGCGAACCATATCACGGCATCGTCACCAGCGGCAACTCAACAAAGCTCGCTTGCGTGGGCGCATGATAAACCCGCTGCGTCGCCTTTTGATAATCCTCCGGCTTGGCCCAAAAGATGTTCGGCACGAACTTCTGCGGATTGCGGTCATAAAGCGGAAACCAACTCGATTGCACTTGCACCATCACACGATGCCCCTTCTGAAAAACATGATTCGCCGTGGGCAACGCGAAACGATACGGCAGCGGCTTATCGGGCGTGATGGCCTTTGCCGTTTCCAAACTCTCACGATAGCGCCCGCGAAAGATATCTTGCGCGACCGCCAATTGATAGCCGCCCATCTCCGGCTGCGCCGACACTTCATCGGGATACACATCAATCAACTTCACCACCCAATCCGCATCCGTGCCGCTCGTCGAAGCGATCAGATTCACCATCGGCTGCCCGCTGATTTTCACCGGAGCCGTTAATACTTCCGACACAAACACGAGCACATCCGTCCGGCCCGAAGCCTCGCGTTGATCATCCACCAACCATTGCGGCCACGTCAACCCAATGTCGTAAGAACCAATCGGCTCAATCGGCCGCTTGCGAAACGGCACCGGCTTCGCGGGATCGGAAACATATTCGGTGAACGCAACCTCGTTCGACTTGGGCGCATCAAAACGCAACTTCGATCCCGCAGAAAGATAAAGCGGCGTCGCGCGAATCGTGCAACCACTCTCGCAGCCTGCAGGCCATGCGGACAAAGAGCGCCACGCATTCGTTCCGGTTTCATACGCCGCCACCGGCGCAATTTTGTTTTGCGGCGCGACGCCTTTCAAATGTTGCGCGAGAAACGGACGCAGAATCTCCTGTCGAAAATGCAGCGCGGTATTGCTGTTGAACTTCAACGCACCGAGCGCGCTGCCGTCTTCAATCGCCTGCCCGTGGTACCACGGCCCCATCACCAAAAACACTTTGTCATTGTTCGTGTCTTTCGGCTCCAATGCAGCATACACCGCAGGCGCGCCGTAAACGTCCTCTTGATCCCACAAACTATGCACGATCATCACCGGCACTTGCAGCGGCTGCGCGGCAAGAATTTTATCCACCGCCTGCTCGCGCCAAAACGCGTCATAGCTCGGATGCGCGAGCAGCTTGCGCCAAAAACCGATTTGCTCCAAACCGCGCCACCGGCCCAACTCGCCCGCGGAACCCGCGGACAGGTACGCGTCGTAGTCATCAAAATGGCTCGACCACCACTTCGCCTCCACGCGACGCGTGCCTCCTTGTTGATAAATGAACGGCATCATCTGTTGCCGAAACGCGCCGTTGTGAAACCAATCATCGCCGATCCAGCCATCGACCATCGGATTCATCGGCACCGCAACTTTCAACGCGGGATGCGGATTCACCAGCGCCATCAACGTGAGAAAGCCGTTATAAGAAATTCCGAGGATGCCCACCTTGCCGTTGCTCTCCGGAATATTTTTCACCAGCCAATCGATCGTGTCATACGTGTCCGTCGCATGATCGACCGGTGTCGGATTTTGCGGCCCGCGCACCGGGCGGTTGATGATGTAGTCACCTTCCGAGCCGTGTTTGCCACGAATGTCTTGCATCACGCGAATGTAACCATCTTCCACGATCAGTTCCGTGGCGTTGTCGTAGCCTTGCATGATGCTGCCGAGATGTTTGCTCGCCGCGTGGCTCGTGAGCGCCGCGGCATAATAAGGCGTGCGCGTGAACAAGATCGGCGCGGCTTTCGCGCCTTTGGGCACGATGATGACCGTGTTCAGTTTCACCCCGTCGCGCATCGGAATCATCACGCTGCGTTTGACGTAATCGAACGCGTCGGCGACTTCGTGCAACTGCACCGGCGTTTCGCTCGGAAAATTCGGATACTGCGTTTGCGCCTGCGCGGCGAGCGGGACGAAAAGCATGAGCACGCAAAACAGAGCGACGCGCCAATTGCGCCGGCAAAGGTTGCGCTGTTCGCCATGGGTGCGGACCACTAAGGAGCGGAAGATCGTTATTTTCATCAGATTCTCCGTTTTATTCGCGGCTTGGAAAAGCGAGACAACAGGAATGAACGTGGGAAGAGTTTTTAAAATGATGCTTGCGTGAGCTTGGCGTCTTTCATTGCCGTTGGAGTTTTTTTTGTTGGGTCGTTGCTCGATCAACGTGTCTTCTTCGTTTGTTTATCTCACCGGCTTTCTTCGCGCGAGGTGGCTTAAAGCGCTTCGCAGATTGCAAAAAGCAAAAGCTTCATGAAATGCGCCGATCACAATCGGCAACGTTCAGCCACGGCTTGGCCGTGGCTTGCATTTGATTCTTCTTGTTTCTTCTTGTTCCCAAACTCCGTTTGGGAACACACTTGCTCGCGAGACTCTGTTTCGCTCTTTCTTCTTGTTCCCAAACTCCGTTTGGGAACATACTTGTAAACGAAACTCCGTTTCGCTTTTCATTCAAACACTTGAAACAGAGTTTCAAAAGCAAACCCGTTCCCAAACAGAGTTTGGGAATGAGAATCAAATCAATCTTTCTTCCCCGGCCCGAACAAAATCTCCCCGGCACGCGCGCCCGTGTGTTTGCCGTCTTCAATCACCACCTCGCCATTCACCAACACATAACGAAAGCCCTCGGAATAAGCATGCGGCTGCTCAAACGTCGCGCGGTCTTTCACGCGCTGCGGATCGAAGACGACGATATCCGCGGCCATGCCTTCGCGCAACAAGCCGCGCTCGCGCAAACGAAAACGTTGCGCCGGCAGCGAAGTCATTTTGCGAATTGCTTCCTCCAAGCGCAAGATTTTTTTCTCGCGCACATAACGACCGAGCACGCGCGCGTTCGTGCCATACGCGCGTGGATGCGGCGCGCCGCGGCCAAACTCCGCCACGCCCGCGTCCGAAGCGATCATCGCATTCGGATATTGCATGATGCGCACGACATCGTCTTCAAACATCGAATGATAAATCATCGCCGCGCCGCCTTTGAGCATCATGTCGAGCACGGTTTGAATTTCGCTCTCGAGATTCGCCTTGCGTTGCATGCGTTGATTGATCTCCGCAATGCTCTTCCCCTCCATCGTCGAATCCCAGCCGCAGCGCGCCACAATCGCATAATCGAGACGATTGCGGCCCGCGCGCTCGCGAATGAAATGCTTCATCTCCTGCGCGATTTGCTTGCGCGTCAGCGGATGATTCAATCGTACTTTGATTGCAGAATCGCCCTCGGCCAATGCCCATGACGGC
>CAYNDW010000181.1:0-10004 GCA_964395375.1 uncultured Cytophagia bacterium | reverse complement strand
ACAGATTCGAGGCTTGGACATGACGGCGCACTCGATTGAAATTCAAATCGGCCGCATTCGCGAAAAAATGCGAAAATGTTTTAATCGAAAGTGAGAAGCTTTGCAGTGGACGTTTGTCTTTAGTATAGAACCGCGGGCCGGTTTGATTTCAGCGCGAATGCTTTTCCTTCCATCGAGAATTTAGAACAAAAAGTTTGCAGTGCCTGTGGCCGGACCCGCAGTTTGCAAGGCCTCCGTGTCTTTTTCAAATCACCAAACGCGCGGAACAAAGTTTTGAGGTGCAAAATTAAATTAGAAAGTATATGGCAAAGGCTCAAACCTACAATTTCGAAGTCGAGCCGGAAGACGACGACGAGGGCGATCATCCCGAGGTCGAAGACATCGGCAAATTTTTCACCGGCGAATTGACGGGCACGGCCGGCCGTGAGTTGGAGCAGCACTTGGCGGATTGCGATCATTGCCGGCAAGTGCTGACCATGCACGTGCGCTTTGATAGCGTCGTTATTCCTGCGGAGACGATGCGAGCGGTTGATGCGCTACCCAAGTTGTCGCTAGACGAGCAGATGGCGTTTATCCGGCGACAGTTGCCTTTGCCTGCGCTGAGGCCGGCATTCAGCGGCAGGCGCGTGTTGGAATGGTTGGAAGAGGCACTCGTTTCGCCGATACTCGCGCCGGTCATGGCCGTGGCGCTGATCGTGGTCGTGTCACTCGCAGGTTTGCAAACGAACAAAGTTTATCAGCAGCAACGGCTTGAAACGGAAGTTGCGCAAGGTTATGCGGTGTTGCAAGAGGATTGGCATGTGACCGGCGAAGATTATCGCCCCGCCGGAGATTTCGCTCCAACCATATTTTCGCGCGAGCGCGGGCCGGTCGCGAATGCGGCGGAGTTGGCGTTTCAACAAGCATTGCGCCGCAAGCCGGACAGCCGGGAAGCGCGTTTGGGCCTGGCCGTGTTTTATTCTTTCTCCGGACAAATCTTTTTAGCAGATAGCTTGCTGCAAATTTTGCTCGCGCAAGATTCGACGGATGGCGCAGCGTGGAATCAACTCGGCCTCGTGCAAGCGCGCGCGCAAAATTATGAGGCCGCGCTCGCGGCATGGGCTATGGCATTGCGCCATCGGCCTTCCTATGCGGAAGCGGCGTTCAATCGCGCGCAACTGCTCACGCAGCTTGAGCGCAAGCCCGAGGCCTTGCAAGCTTGGCAAGAATATCTCAAGCTCGACGCCGCTTCGCCGTGGGCGGAGGCGGCGCGCGCAAAGATTAAAACTCTCGCAACGCCATGAAAGACGGCGGACCAAAATTTTTACTCGCGTTGGTGCTCGGGGTTTTGCTGCTGGCCTCGGCCTGCTCGGATTCAAACGAACAGGCGACGCTCATGCGCGATTTTCCGGCTCGGCTCACTGCGCCTTATGAGCTGGCGCCGGCGCTGCGCGAACTCGCCATGGATCGCGCGGATTCGCTGTTGCTGCAAAACTGGCGCACCCAACGTTCCACCCCTCCCGATTCACTTTCTTCCTGGTTGAAAAAAAATTACTGGCCATTGCAAACGCTCGGGCTGCGCCTCGCGGAGCAGGCGATTTTGCTGCAAGGGTTTGATCAAACCCAAACCGCGCAAGCTCAACTCGACACCGTTAGATTGATCGCAACCGATTTTGCCCGCCGGATTGAGGATCGTCTGCTGCTTTCTTTTTCCACGTTTATTACACAATTAAGCGACACCGCTAAACTTACACGCGCGAACCTGTCGCTGCAACGCCTCTTTGCGCGCAGCTTGTTGCGGCAGAGCAAATCCGTTGAAGCCTTGCGTGCGTTTCAAAGTTTGCGCGCACCGGCAAGCGCATTAGGCGATCCGGTGCTCGAAGTGCAAGCCGCGCAG
The DNA here is from genome assembly GCA_964395375.1 of uncultured Cytophagia bacterium. Taxonomy (GTDB): domain Bacteria; phylum Zhuqueibacterota; class Zhuqueibacteria; order Zhuqueibacterales; family Zhuqueibacteraceae; genus JABWAN01. The sequence goes on along the minus strand of CAYNDW010000181.1, from coordinate 8,128 downwards.
GGCGTGCTGGATGCGTGGGCGCAGCAAGATCGTTATGACCAAGTCGATTCGCTCGGCAATGCGCTCGTGCAATTGGCGCAAGCGCGAGGCTATCATTGGGCCGCGGCGCAAACGCTCAACATCATGGCCGATGCTTATCGCGCGCGGGATCGCGATGCGTTGGCATTGCAATGCGCGCAGCAGGCGTTCGCGCTGGCGCAACGTTTGGCGGATCGCCGCACGATGCGCGACAGCCATTTTTATCGCGCGCGCATTTTGTATCGCATGGATCGTTTGCGCGAAGCCGAAGCCGCATTGGAGGCGATGAAGCGGCTGAATGAGGAAAATGATTTCTTGCCGGACGTGTTGTTGTTGGAAGGGCAGATGCATCATGAACAGGGCGAGTACGGTTTGGCGCAGACGGACCTGGAGCAAGCCGCCGGCCTCTTTGAACGCGACGGCGACCATGCGAATGCCGCCATCGTGTACAGCAGCCTTTCGTTGCTGCACGTCGAAACCGGAGACTATCAGCGCGCGCTGGCCGATGAACGCAAAGCCTATGCGTGGCATGCGCGGGAGAAAAGCGTGAGCCGCATGGCGCGCTCACAGATGAATCTCGGTTTTATTTTCGCCAAACGCGATAGCTTGGCGCAGGCGCAAACGGCGTATCGCACCGCGTTGGCGTTCTTTCGCGCGAGCGGCGAATTGCGCGGCGTCGTGGAAACGAAGCTGTTGCAAGGAGAGTTGTTGCGGCAGCACGAACAATTGCCGGAAGCGGAGCGCCAATTTTTCGCCGCAGCCACGGAGGCGCAAGCGCTCGGCTTTGTTTTAGGCCATGCGCGCGCGTGTTTGAATTTGGCGACGCTGGCATTGCAGCAAAGCCGCTTTGCGGCAACGGATTCTCTATTAATCTCCGCGGAAGCGATGGCCGGGGAACTCAACAGCCCTGCGCTCAAAGCCGAAGCGCTCTGGCAGCGCGCGCAACTGGCCCAGCAACAAGCAGCGCCTCGGCTCGCGTTGTCGCATCTTGAGCATGCGCTCGCTTTGCAGGAAAAAATGTTCGGCTCCATCAAGCGCGACAGCTTGCGCGTGAGCTACTTTGCCACGGTGCAGGATTTTTTTGATGAAGCCGTGAGGCTGGCGCTGACGCTGGGCGAGCATGAGCGGGCGTTGCATTTTGCCGAACGAGGCCGCGCCCGCGCTTTACTCGAAGCGTGGGGCGAGGGCTATGCCGATAGCGCGCGCGCATTGCTGGGTCGAATCCCCGCCGTGGGCGAGGTGCAAAAGAGTTTGCCGCGCTCGACGCGTGTGATTGCTTATCGCGTGTTGCCGCATACGCTCGTCGCGTGGCTCATTTCGCCGGAGGAGTTTGTCACTCTGACTCTGCCCATAACGCGCGCGGCGCTCGAAGACTCGGCGCAAAAATTTTTGCGCAGCATTGGCGCGAGCGATTTGCCGGGCTTTCGCCAACGGGTGTTGGCCAACAGCGCCGGAGTGTATGAAGAGAACCGCGTTTGGGGAAAGAAGTTTTATGCGTTGCTGCTTGCGCCGTTCGCGAAAAATTTTTCCGCGGAGCACGAGCTTTATATCATCCCCGACGGCGTGTTGCATCAGCTTCCGTTCGGCGCGTTTGTGAACGCGCGCAATCTTTTTGTGGAAGAAGAAAACATTGTGCTGAAAGCGCCGAGCTTGGCTGCGCTCTATCACGGCGCGCGCCTGCCGCAAAGCGTTGCGCCGCTGGCGCACAATCGCTTGCTCTATGTCGGCAATCCTGCGGGCGATCTGCCCGCGGCCGTGTTGGAGATGAGCAACGTGGCCGCGCCGTTTGCGCGAAAAAAAATGCTCACACTCAGCGACGCGCGCTTTGACACCATCACCACGAGTTTACAAGAGGGCGCGGAGGTTTTTCATCTTTCGCTGCATGCCGTGGCCGATCCGCAACATGCGCTCAACTCATATTTGGAATTGAGCCGGCTTGAGGCTACGAAGCTGCGGCCGAGCACGGAGCGAATTTATGCGCGCCGGCTTTTAGAGTGGGAATTGTCGCGTACCTGGCTCGTCCTTTTAAACGGCTGCGAAACCGCGACCGGCCAGGTCGTGCGCGGCGAAGGCGTGTTGAATCTCGCGCGGCTGTTTGCGTTGCAGCGCGTGTCCGTGGTTATTGCCTCCTTGTGGAAGAATGATGATCGCTGGTCCGTTGCGCTCGTTTCTGCTTTTTATCGCCACTTGGCAACGGGCGTGGCGCCGCAAGTGGCGCTGCATCGCGCCAAGCTGGAGACGATTAAAATGCTCGCGGAAGAGTCGAACGTAAAATATCCGCTGCCGTATTTTTGGTCCGTATTGGAATTGTATCTCAATCGCGCAGTTGCGGTGAAGCAAAATTGAGGCGCAACACATACTGTTTGAGGACATCATTTGCAACGCCCTCTTCACCACTTCACAATGTCATTCTGTAAGAACCTTCCCTCGTGCCGGGCAAAAATTTCAAACCACCTTTGTTTCAAGCACTAGGCGAATGAGCTTTTCCGGTTTGGTTCCGGCTCGCCCGCGCGGTGAAAGGTTCTTACAGAAAGACAAGTTGAGAAGTGAGTTACGAACCAACTCGCGACAAACAGATCAACGCATTTGCCCCTCAATCTTTATTCACAAAAAACCAACAGGAGTCTCCATGGCAACCGAAAGCAGAGATCGCGGCCCCAAGATGCAAACGAAGACTAAAATTTCGCGCGACCGCGATTGGCCGAAGGAAGCGGATAGTACGTTAGAAGGGAGCGATGCAAGAGTCGCACTCGAACGCATCGATCGCGGCACGGGCATGCAAACGAAAATTAAAATTTCGCGCGACCGCGATTGGCCGAAGGAGAGGGAGGCGAGTCGGGTTGCGGCAAACACGCCGGAGATTGCGAGCGCGCGCAAAGATCGCGGCACCGGCATGCAAACCAAAACTAAAATTTCGCGCGACCGTGAATGGCCCAAGCCCAAAGCGCGCGTGAAGAAAAAAGTGAGCGCAACGAAAAAGAAGACGGCGCGCAAAAAGACGGCGAAGGTAAGCTCGAAGCGCAAACGTTAATGTCGGCCGGCAGGCATCAAAAAAACGAACCACGGATTGCACGGATTAACACGGATTGATTCAATAAAAATCCGTGGCCGTCCGTGCAATCCGTGGTTCATGTTTTTGTAACGGATGCGCTTTCGTTAGATTAAAAGACAACCTTCTTTTTAATCGCCTGCTCCAAGCGCTGCAAGTATTCGCTGCGCGGAATATTTTCCGCGCCGAACAGTTTGAGCGTGGAGGTCATCATCTGCGCGTCGTGCAGCGCGAAGTTGCGCTCCTGCAAATGCCGCATGAGGTGCGCGAGCGCGATTTTCGAGGCATGCGACGCGCGGTGAAACATCGACTCGCCGAAGAACGCCCCGCCGATATGCACGCCATATAACCCGCCCACCAACTCGCCGTTGTGCCACGTTTCCACGCTGTGCGCATGACCCAAACGATGCAACTGCACATACGAGCGCACCATCTCCTCCGAAATCCACGTGGGATTGCGCTGCATGCAGTTGCGCATCACCTGCTCGAAACTGCGATTGCGATGAAGCTCGAAGCTGTTGCGCTTGAGCACCCGCTTGAGATCGTGCGGAATGCGATAGCCGTCAATCTCAATGATCGCGCGCGGATTGGCTTCATACCAACCGATCGCGCCGTCTTCATCGGCCATGGGAAAAATGCCCTGACTATAAGCTTCGAGCAAAGTGTTGGCGGGGATCATGTTTGCAGCGGCTCTTGTTGAAATGGTACCGCGACCTTCAGGTCGCGCGTTATCTCTTCGCGAAATAAACTTTGCGCCACGTCGAATATACTCGTTCTGGGTTGGTTTGTAACTCCCCTCAAGTTGTCATGCTGGAAGAACCTTCCCTCGCGCTGGGAAGAGAGCCAAGTGCGAGGGAAGTTCCTTCCAGGATGACGGTGCAAAAAGTGAATTACAAACCAAACCTGAAATGGCACACATTGTCGCGGCGCTGCCCTTGACATTATGGGCATGCCTGCCTATCTTGTTTTGTAAAAATTCTGAAGCTGTGAGCATAGTTTAAATTCGGAGAACGTATGAATTCGGAAATACTCAGCGGTCAATTACTCAAGATCGTGCATTTACTTTTCGTCTCGATGGGCATCGGCGGCGTCATTGCCCAAATGCATTTGCTCAAAAAATTTCGCAATGCCGCCCCGAACGAAGCCGCGGCAAGCGAGCGCATGGCGCTTGCCCTCGTCCGGTATGCCGAGTTCTATGGTTTCTTGGTCGCCTTTGTCACGGGCCTCATCCTCGCGATCAAGACCGGCGCATTCGGCACCGGCGGTTATTTGCATGTGAAAACCTTGCTCGTGCTTTTCTTGCTGGGCTTGGGCCATGTCGATATGCGCAACCTCAAACGCATGATTGCGCTACGCGAAGCCGGCAACGTGCAAGCGGTCGCAGGCGTGAAGCAAACGCATTTGCTGGTGGCCTCGCTCGCGCTGACGTTGAGCGTTGTGATTGTGGCGTTGGTCGTGATCAAACCGTTTTAGCGCGCGGCGCAATCTATGTGATTTCCCTTCTTGGCGCAAGTGATTTGCCGGGCTTAAGATTTTGCTCTTTCATCTATAAAAATTTTCCCGCGCCGTGTGCGGCGTGAACCTTGACAATCCGCGCACGGCTTCCTATCTTGCCAAACCAAATAGGTTTGATCAGCCACGGCTTGGCCGTGGCTTTCGGTTCAATACTGTAGATCATCACATGCCACGGCCAAGCCGTGGCAGATCGAATTTTTTATTCACTAGCAAAGGGTTGTTATGCTTCCTCCCGAAAAAGACGCTGAGCTGCGCCAGAAAATTGCGAACGGTTTCATTGTTGAATCCGAAGAGGACATGACGCCGGCCTATAAAGCCGCGCTCGAAGTGATTCTCACCGTGCAAGGCGACACCGAACTCGTGAGCGCGCCCGCGTATTATTTTGCTTCGAAAGACGCACCCACCATTAACAGCCGCCTCGCGGTGTACGCCATCATTCAAGACGAGTTGGGCCACGCCAACATTGCGTATCGCTTGTTGGAAGACCTCGGCGTGTCGAAGCAATGGCTCATGTATGGCCGCGCGCCGCATGAGTTCAAACATCCGTATGGCTTCGATCAAGCGCTGGAAAATTGGGCCGAGATGGTGGTGGCCAACGGTTTCTTTGATCGCGCGGGTATTACGCTGCTGGCCGACGTTCACAAGAATTGCAGCTATGGCCCGTGGCAGCGCGCGCTCACCAAAGTCGATCGTGAAGAGGTTTTGCATCTGCGCCACGGCGAGAGTTGGATGAAGCGTCTTGCCAAAGCCGGCGGCGCAGCGCGCGAAGCCTTGCAACGCGCGGTCGATTGGATGTTTCCCGTGACCCTCGAATGGTTCGGCCTGCCCGATCATCTTAAGAAGCACAATGATCAACTCGATTATCGCCTCAAAGGTTTGACGAACGATCAACTGCGGCAAGTGTGGATGGGCGCGACCGTGCCGCTCTGCGAAGGCATCGGCATTCGCGTGCCCGCGCATTATGATGACGGCCAAAAAAAATATATGCTCGAATACGAGTTCCCGGTCGAATACGACGCGCAAGAAAAGCGCTGGCTGTTCGAGCAACCCATCACGTGGCAGCAAGTTTTTCAACGCTGGAAACAGCGCGGCCCGATGAATCAAACGTACATCAACATGATTCAAGGCGACAAGAACGGCGCGTTCGGCGGGCTGAATTGGTGACGTCAAGAGCATTTCAAATTTTCAATTGAAAATTTTCAATTTGAAATGCTTTTGATTCAGATAAACGAAAACAATGATCGAAACCACAAAAATCTGGCAGGCTCTCGGCGAGGTCATGGATCCCGAACTGCCCATCAGCATTTTGGACATGGGTTTGATTTACGACGTGCGCGCGCAGCAGCAGCAAGTCGAGGTCGATCTGACGTTCACGGCCATTGCGTGCCCGGCCATGACGATGATCATCGACGACGTGCGCGATAAATTGCAATCCTTGCCCGGCATCGCCTCCGCGCATGTGAACGTCGTGTGGAATCCGCCGTGGACGAAATCGCGCTTGACCGAACAGGGCCGCGAGGTGTTGCAGAGTTTGGGCATCGCGGTTTAAGTTTTGGCATACTCGTTCGGTGGAAGAAGAGCCGTACCGCGATATTCATCTCGCGAGCAAAAATTACACGCGACATAAATGTCGCGGTATGGTTATCAACCACGTGAACGAGTCGAGGTGCAGCAATTGTGTTCGTTGGAAAGAGGTGTGCGATGAAGCAACATGCGTTGGCGCAACGTTATCTCATTCAAATCGATCTCGCGGAAGCCGCCCTGCAAAAGAATGCGCGAGTCGATTTGTCGGTGATGCAGCGTCTACTAGATCGCACCGGCATCGCGTTGGATTCGAAATACGCGCCGGTGTGCATCAACCCGCAGCAGCGGCGTTTCGTGGTCCGCGGCGATGCGACTTTAGAAGCCCGCCACCGCGCGGAGGAACTGCTTGGGCCGGATGTGAAATTTTTTTCAGATGGTCGTGTGCAGCCTTTAGCCTGAATTATTCAAAACCGCGAAGATAGTGAAGCAAAAAAACTCTGTGATAGCTTGGTTTGGACCGAAGATGGCACAAGTCAAGTTTCATGATAGTGTTTACTGCATTGTGCTGTTCTTTGCGGACTTGGCGTCTTCGCGGTGAAGATTTGTGAATAATCCAAGTGTGAGTTCGAACGAATGAAGAAGCACCTGTACTACACGTTTCTCGTGATCTTCGTTGCGACGACTGTCGTCACTCTGTTGGGTGTTACGGGAGTTGTGCGTATTCCTGACGGCTATTTGACCCCCTTGTTCACGGCCTTTCTTGTCGAATTGGCGGGTGCCGTAGTCGCGATTTTTCTCCGAGCAGACTTCTTCTCAGATGATGAGCACAAGTACGTAGAGACGATAAGACGGGTCCAGGAAGAGCACAGACAAACGCAGGAACGGCTCGCGCAGACTACATCTCTGAGTGCGCGGCTCAATGACGATCTTCAGCGCATCAAAGAGGAGAACGAACACCTCCGTAGTGAGTTAGCAAAACTGACTTCTCTTCGTCTCAGAGTCCTGGCTCTACTCGGCGCAGATTCGTTCGATCCGCCCAATATTATGAAAAGCCTGGAACTGTTCAATGACCCCAATGGGCGGCAGGAAGCAATGAGTGTGATTGGAGCCTTAGTGCAAGATGGAACGATCGAACCCGATACAAACAGATCATCTGGCTACTATCGCCTTCGAAAATCGCGGTAACAGGTGAGACGCCAAACTCAACGTTCGACCGAACTGCTGGCTCACATTCGCTCGCCGCAGCCGGTCAACTTGGGCGTTAGCCAACGGCAAGAAAATTTCATGATGGAGTTTTGGAGTGGTGGATTGAGGGATTAATGAACCCCAACAATCCAATACTCCAAAACTCCACCACTCCATTTAAGAAAGGGGTTTTATGCTGCAAAGAATCGTGGTTTTGCGCAAGAGTGAAGAGTTGCAACAAGCGGCGCGCACGCGGTCCATCGCTCCGGCGCAAAGTATGTGGGAGCATCAAATCCAAGTGCGCGGCCTGCAATTCGATGACAAGTATCGTCCGGTGTCCATGCCGGGATTGGCGGCCGCGGCGCGCGATACAATGACCGTGCGCAGCACCAATTACCGTGACATGTACAAAGCTTCGCTCGGCGCCTCCTACAGCGTGCGCATTTCCGCGGATGATGAAGAAGCGTTGCAACGCCTGCTGCATGATCGCAAGGACGAAGTCGTGGGCATCTATGCCGATCCCGCGATTTCGATTTTTCCCGCGCCCTATTGCGGTCGCGCCGCGGTTGGGAAAGTTTCGGACGTTGCCAACAAACTCGGCGTGCGCACGTTGCAGCGTGAAAATCTCACCGGCAAAAAAGTGCGCGTCGCTATTGTCGATACCGGTATCAACGGCGCGGTTATTCCAGTGGCCGGTGGTTGGGGACCGGATCCGACTTACGTGCCCGGCACTGCGCCGAGCGCTCACCGCACGATGGTCGCATACGATGCGCGAATTTCCGAGCCTGAAGCCGCGATTCTCGATTACGCTTTGCTCAGTTCGACGAATGACTCGTG